>NZ_QRGQ01000032.1:0-5195 GCF_003367205.1 Arthrobacter sp. RT-1 | reverse complement strand
TCGTTGCTAGCCATTAGTGGCTCCTTTTCTTGTGTTGCCGGCAGGGGCTGCCGGAAATGGGCCGGGCCGCGGATGCGGCCCGTGGGGCGTTGCTAGGGAAGGACAACTACCTGGGCGCCGAACACCAGCCCGGCGCCGAAGCCGATCTGCAGGGCGAGACCGCCGCTCAGCTCCGGGTTTTCCTGTAGCAGGCGGTGCGTTGCCAGCGGGATGGACGCGGCAGACGTGTTGCCGGCGTCGGCAATGTCCCGTGCCACTGTAACCGTCTCCGGCAGCTTCAGCTTCTTCACCATCTCGTCGATGATTCGCATGTTGGCCTGGTGGGGAATGAACGCCACCAGGTCTTCGGCCTCGACGCCGGCAGCCTCGAGTGCCTGCTGGGCCACCTTCGCCATTTCCCAGACAGCCCAGCGGAACACCGTCTGGCCGTCCTGGCGAAGCGTGGGGTAGAGCTCCTGGGCTTCTTCCAGCAGCGCGAGGTCGCCGGTGGAGTCCGACTGGCGGGCAGCCATGCCGAGGTCGCGTACGTCCAGCATGGAGCGAGTCATACCGATCGCGTCCCACTTGCTGCCGTCCGAGCCCCAAACCGAGGGCGAGATGCCCGGAGTGTCGGACGGGCCGATGACGACGGCGCCGGCACCGTCGCCAAGCAGGAAGGAGATGGTTCGTTCACGGTTGTCGATGACATCGGAGAGCTTCTCCGCTCCGACCACCAGCACATATTTGGCCGTTCCGGACCGGACCAGGGCGTCACCCTGGGCGATGCCGTAGCAGTAGCCGGCACATGCTGCGGAAATGTCGAAGGCAGGGGCCGGGGTAGCACCCAGCCGGTCAGCCAGGCTTGCAGCGGCCGAAGGGGTGGCGTAGGGGTGGGTCACCGTCGAAACGATCACGGCGCCGAGGTCAGAGGCCTGGATTCCGGCCTTCTCCATCGCCTCACGGGCAGCGCCCTCGGCCATGTCAATGACGCTCACATCCGCCTTGGCGCGGTGGCGCGTCACGATTCCTGTACGCTGCCGGATCCACTCGTCCGAGGAGTCGATCCACTGGCACACATCATCGTTGGTGACGATGACGTCCGGCCGGTACGCGCCCAGCCCAAGGATCCGGGTGTGCTCCTGGAGGGGAGCCTGCTTCAGCGTGGGAACGCTCATGCGTTGCCCTCCAGTTCTGCGAAGAGTGCCAGGGCGGCGGAAAGATCGTCGGGGGTCTTGACCGCCACGGTCTTGACCCCTGGCATGCCGCGCTTGGCCAAGCCGGCGAGGGTACCGGCGGGAGCCAGTTCAATGACGCCGGTGACGCCGCGCTGGACCATGGCTTCCATGCAGAGGTCCCAGCGCACGGGGCGGGATACCTGGGCGATGAGGCTGTCGACGGCGGCAGGGCCGTCGGTGACTTCGCCGCCGTCGTAGTTCGACAGCAGGGGAACAGTGGGCGCCTGCGGCTTCAGCTGCGGCTCAAGCGCCTTAAGGGCGCTGACTGCGGGGGACATGTGGCCTGTGTGGAAGGCGCCGGCAACCTTCAGCGGGATGACCCGTGCTTTGGCCGGCGGGTTGTCGGCGAGTGCTTTCAGCTGGTCGAAGGTTCCTGCGGCTACTGTCTGGCCCGCGCCGTTGACATTGGCAGGTGTGGCGCCGGACGCCTCGATGGCTGCCAGGACCTCGGCCGGGTCCCCGCCCACCACGGCGCTCATGCCGGTGGGGGTGACGGAGGCAGCGGCGGCCATGCTGTTGGCACGTTCGCGGACGAAGGTCATGGCTTCCTGCTCGGTCAGGACAGCGGCCAGGGCGGAGGCGGTGATTTCACCGACCGAGTGGCCTGCCAGGATCACCGGCAGGGAGTTGAGTTCGACGTCGAAGAGGGATGCCGCGGCCACCAGCCCGGCGGCGACAATCAGGGGCTGCGCTACGGCAGTGTCCTTGATGGTTTCCTCATCCGAGGTGGTTCCGTGGGCGATCAGGTCAATACCCGCGATGTCGCTCAGGGAGGCCAGCTGGCCTGCCACCGAGGGAAGTTCCAGCCAAGGGGCCAGAAAACCCGGGGTTTGTGAGCCCTGTCCAGGGCAGACTATTGCAAGCACGTATCCAGCTTTCCAAATTACTGTGTGATCCAGCGGTGTTTGTCGGCACCAAGCTCACGGGGTCAGGTTGTAGGAAGTCTACAACGCCTCAGGGTTGATTCCGCGACGGCTGACGTTCCGTGGCGGCTTTTGGAGGGGCCGAAAGGCGGCCCACCACGAGCGCTGCCTGCAGGACAAACGCCTCGCGGGGAAGGAGCGGATCCCAGCCCGTGACGTCGCAGACCCGCTTCAGCCGGTAGCGCACGGTGTTGGCATGGACAAAGAGTTCACGGGCGGTGGCCTCGAGGGAATGCCCCAGTTCGAGATAGGTGCCAAGCGTTTCCACCAGTCCATTGGACGCCGCCAGCAGGGGCCGGTAAATGTTTTTGACCAGCGAGCGGCGGGCGGCGTCGTCGCCGGAGATGACGCGCTCGGGGAGCAGGTCGTCGGCCGCCACCGGCCGCGGCGCGGAGGGCCAGGCCTTGGCCGCGGTGAGACCGGCAAAGGCGGACTGTGCTGAGCCGCTGGCCTCCAGCAGGGAACCCGCCTCGGGGCCATACACAACGGGTCCGGGCGCAAACATCTCGCTGAGTTTCACGTAGGCGGTTTCGCGGTCCTGGACCCCTCCGAGAATGAGGATCAGCCGGTCGCCCTGGATGCCCACGAGCGCGTCTTCCGCGTAGCGCCCGGCCATCCGCCGCAGCTCGCTGACGTAGCTGGCGCTGGGTTCGGAGGGTGAATTGCCCACCATGACCGTGAAGCGTTCCTGCGCTTTCCAGCCAAGCGCCGCAATCCTGGAGCGCAGGGCGTCGGTGTTTTCGCCCCGCAGGATGGCGTCCACGATCAATGCTTCGAGGCGGGTATCCCAGGAGCCGCGGGATTCCGCGGCGCGCGCATAGACGTCCGCCGCAGCAAAAGCCACTTCCCGGGAATACCGCAGGACAGCCTCCCGGAGCGAGGGCTGGTCCGCCTCCGGCGCGATGACCGGAACCTGGTCCTCCACCACCTCCACCACGATCCGGATCAGCTGCAGGGCCTTTTGCAGGCTGATCGAGCGGGTCAGTTCCGTCGGGGCGGTGCCGAAGACGTCCGTGAGGATCCATGACGGGGAACTCGGCCGCTCGTACCAGGTGACGAACGCGGCGATGCCGTTCTGCGCCACCATGCCCAGGGCCGACCGTTCGTCGGAGCTCAGCCGGCTGTACCAGGGGAGCGATTTTTCCAGCTCACGCATGGTGGCGGTGGACAGCTGTCCCACATTTGCGCGCAACTTTTTCAGGGTCTCGGACTTCTCCGGGGTGACCTTGGGCTGGGACGGTTTGCGCTTGGCGGACGGGGTGGCTGGTGCTGGCATCCTTCGAGCATACGGGCAGCGTCCCGCAAGCTCCATTTGTGCAAAGGCTACAATCCGCCTTGTTGTGCGTCACACAGCCGGCGGCCCCTCCAACGAACGACGGCGGCCCCCGCCTTCCGGAGGGAGCCGCCGTCGTTGATGCTGCGGTGGAGGGGTTAAGCCTCTCCGCCGGCGTTGCCGGTTGAGCCGGCATTCACGTTGTGCAGCCGGTACTTCTCGATGGCCTTGATGGGAGCCTGCGCGTCCACCTCGCCCCGGCGTGCAAGCATCTCCAGGGAACGCACCACGATGGAGTGCGTGTCGTTCTTGAAGAAGCGTCGGGCTGCTGCGCGGGTGTCGGAGAAGCCGAAGCCGTCCGCGCCCAGGGTGGCGTACTCGTTCGGCACGAACTGGCGGATCTGGTCCGGGACAGCCTTCATGTAGTCGGACACGGCCACGACAGGTCCGGTGGCACCTTCGAGCTGCTGTGTCACGAACGGTACGCGTGCGGGTTCGCCGGGGTTCAGGAACGCTTCTTCCTCGGCGGCGAGGCCGTCGCGGCGCAGTTCGTTCCATGAGGTGACGGACCAGACGTCGGCGGAGACGGACCAGTCTTCGGCCAGGATCCGCTGGGCTTCCAGCGCCCACGGTACCGACACGCCGGAGGCCAGGATCTGGGTGCGGGGACCGTCGATCTTTGCGGGAGCGAGCAGGTAAATGCCCTTGATGACGCCCTCGACGTCCAGTTCCTCCGGTTCGGCGGGCTGGGTGATCGGCTCGTTGTAGACCGTGAGGTAGTACATGAGGTTCCGGTCTTCCGAGTCCGGCCCGTACATGCGTTCCAGGCCGTCGCGGATGATGTGGCCCATTTCGTAACCGTAGGCGGGGTCGTAGGTGACCACTGCCGGGTTGGTGGAGGCCAGCAGCGGGGAGTGGCCGTCGGCGTGCTGGAGGCCTTCACCGGTGAGGGTGGTCCGTCCGGCGGTGGCGCCGATGATGAAGCCGCGGGTCATTTGGTCCGCTGCTGCCCAGAAGGCGTCGCCGGTGCGCTGGAAGCCGAACATGGAGTAGAACACGTAGACCGGGACCAGGGGCACGCCGTGGGTGGCGTAGGCGGTGCCGGCGGCGGTGAACGCTGCCACGGCGCCGGCTTCGTTGATGCCCGGGTGGATCAGCTGGCCCTGGGCGGATTCCTTGTAGGCCAGGACCAGGTCCCGGTCCACGGACAGGTAGTTCTGGCCCTTGGGGTTGTAGATCTTCGCGGTGGGGAAGAAGGCGTCCATCCCGAAGGTGCGGGCCTCGTCCGGGATGATCGGGGCGATGTGCTTGCCGAAGTTCTTATCCCTCATCAGGTCCTTCAGGAGCCTGACGAACGCCATGGTGGTGGCGGCCTGCTGCTTGCCCGAGCCGCGCTTTGCCACCTCGTAGGACTTGGCCTCGGGCAGGGTGATCTCGGCGTGCTTGGAGCGGCGCTCCGGCACGGAACCGCCCAGGGCTGCGCGGCGCTCCATCATGTACTGGATCTCCGGCGCATCGGTGCCCGGGTGGTAGTAAGGCGGCTGGTACGGATCCTTCTCCAGCTGTTCATCCGTGACCGGAATCCGCAGGTGGTCCCTGAACTTCTTCAGGTCGTCCAGGGTCAGCTTTTTCATTTGGTGGGTGGCGTTGCGGCCTTCGAAGTGGGGTCCGAGTCCGTAGCCCTTGACGGTTTTGGCGAGGATGACGGTGGGTTTGCCCTTGAATTCGGTGGCTGCCTTGTAGGCGGCGTAGACCTTGCGGTAGTCGTGGCCGCCGCGTTTGAGG
>NZ_QRGQ01000031.1:0-1176 GCF_003367205.1 Arthrobacter sp. RT-1 | reverse complement strand
GGAGGGGATCGGGGCCGCAGAGACCAGGGGGAAGCGACTGTTTACTAAAAACACAGGTCCGTGCGAAGTCGCAAGACGATGTATACGGACTGACTCCTGCCCGGTGCTGGAAGGTTAAGAGGACCGGTTAGCCTCACGGCGAAGCTGAGAATTTAAGCCCCAGTAAACGGCGGTGGTAACTATAACCATCCTAAGGTAGCGAAATTCCTTGTCGGGTAAGTTCCGACCTGCACGAATGGAGTAACGACTTCCCCGCTGTCTCAACCATAAACTCGGCGAAATTGCAGTACGAGTAAAGATGCTCGTTACGCGCAGCAGGACGGAAAGACCCCGAGACCTTTACTATAGTTTGGTATTGGTGTTCGGAGTGGCTTGTGTAGGATAGGTGGGAGACGTTGAAGCCCGGACGCCAGTTCGGGTGGAGTCATCGTTGAAATACCACTCTGGTCACTTTGGACATCTAACTTCGGCCCGTAATCCGGGTCAGGGACAGTGCCTGATGGGTAGTTTAACTGGGGCGGTTGCCTCCTAAAAAGTAACGGAGGCGCCCAAAGGTTCCCTCAGCCTGGTTGGCAATCAGGTGTCGAGTGTAAGTGCACAAGGGAGCTTGACTGTGAGAGAGACATCTCGAGCAGGGACGAAAGTCGGGACTAGTGATCCGGCGGTACATTGTGGAATGGCCGTCGCTCAACGGATAAAAGGTACCTCGGGGATAACAGGCTGATCTTGCCCAAGAGTCCATATCGACGGCATGGTTTGGCACCTCGATGTCGGCTCGTCGCATCCTGGGGCTGGAGTAGGTCCCAAGGGTTGGGCTGTTCGCCCATTAAAGCGGTACGCGAGCTGGGTTTAGAACGTCGTGAGACAGTTCGGTCCCTATCCGCTGCGCGCGCAGGAAATTTGAGAAGGGCTGTCCTTAGTACGAGAGGACCGGGACGGACGAACCTCTGGTGTGTCAGTTGTACTGCCAAGTGCACCGCTGATTAGCTACGTTCGGATGGGATAACCGCTGAAAGCATCTAAGCGGGAAGCTCGCTTCAAGATGAGATTTCCATACACCTCGTGTGTGAGAGGCCCCCAGCCAGACCACTGGGTTGATAGGCCGGATGTGGAAGCGAGGACTAACGACTCGTGAAGCTGACCGGTACTAATAGGCCAACAACTTACACCACACAC
>NZ_QRGQ01000030.1:0-22802 GCF_003367205.1 Arthrobacter sp. RT-1 | reverse complement strand
CCCCCCCCCCCCCCCATCAGCGGGCAGCGTGAGGTTAGCGAACGGAACTAGGCCTAGAATCAGCGGCATGGCCGACTTCATGACTCCCGCGCAGCGAAGTGCTCACATGGCTAAAATTCGTTCTAAAGACACAAAACCCGAAATCAAGCTAAGGCGCTTCTTACACGGCGCGGGCTATAGATATCGGCTTCACGACCGTCGTCTTCCGGGGCGCCCTGACCTGGTGTTCTCGGGCCGAAAAAAGGCCATCTTCGTCCATGGCTGCTTCTGGCACGGACACACTTGCCGCATCGGTGCACGTCTACCCAAAACGAATGTTGAATTTTGGGCAGATAAGCGCCGTGCTAATCAGGAACGAGACCGGCGACAGCAGGTCGAACTTGAGGATCGGGGCTGGAAGGTGTTCGTTATTTGGGAGTGCGAAATTGAATCAGCCTGGGATGACTCAATAGCTAAGCTTGTCCTTTTTCTTGACTCTCCGTAAGGGATGTATCGGAAATTAACAACTGGTAAGATCGTGGTAAATCGGCTTTGGGAAAAGTTCCTTGATGTGTTTCTTGTGCACCTTAAACTCCGGACCTCGGTCGCCCCTTGAACTAAGCATATGGTCCATTGTTATGGCTCCAGACTGGAGCAAAGGGGATAACTGCTGAACAATCGGCTTAGAGGTCTGCGTCACGTGTTGAAAGTGTATGAATTCGACATTTCCCTCAAAGTACGATTCACCGGTCACCCAAAAAGTGTCCGCGTGCTTCGATGCTAATGTCTCGCGTAGACCTTGCAGTCTCCAAGTTTCCGGTTTCGGTATGTCGGACCGGCGAGACACCACATGCAGGAGGTCCTTTTGTTCATCTACTTCGAACCTCAGTCCTTGAGGGTTCCATGCAGTTGCAGAAATAGTGCAATACAAGCGCCGCGGCCCCTCTCGACGGTAGCCAAATTCACGGAGCATGTCTTTAGCGTCGACGACTTGGCTGAGCTCCCAATCCGGCACCTTTACGAATAGATTCGATCGAGCAAGTTTCGGTGCCCGAGTCGACTTCAGCTCAATGCCCTTATAGTCCGGATCCCTGCTAGAGTTTTGCCGAATTCCCAGCTCGGTCTCAAGTAGATGACCACCCCCCGTGTCAGCAGTTTTATACGCAGGTATGGGACCTCGGGCAGAAAGCTCTCGAAGCTTTTCCAGCAACTCTTCGAAAATGGATTCTCGGCTGCTCGTGAGCGGATTCAACAACTTGCGGTAGGCGGGGACAGACCTCGCCGCTCTAGAGAAAGAAACGCGTGTGGCGTTAAGTACCCACAGGCTCCCCTCCACCCAGAGACTTACAAGAATGTCCCTTGGTTTGCAATACTGGTGGATTCTCGAAAACCAGATCCTAGGGTCGCCCATCTTAGTATCAGGGCGGTAGAGGGAGGCCCTCGCCGGTCTTATGTCTCCATCCGCGAGAAGTACGTAACCTGGCAGGTATAGCTTGTGGGATTGCCCTTGCCCCTGCGTACCATAATCGTGCACCGCGTTACGCAATAGAAACCGCCTGTATTCTTCGGTAGCATCAAGGATGCTCTTCCGAAGGCCGGTCTCGGTGGGTTCAAGTAGGCCAAAATCCAAACCGTAGCGGGTAAGGAAGGCTATATTTTCTATTTCAAATTGATCCAATTCCCTCAACGTTTGAATCTCCCAAGATCTCTGCAAGTCGTTTTCCTACTGCATAGGATAGCCATGGAGACACAGCGTTACCTACCTGCGAGTACTGGGGAACCTCCGTTCGGCGTCGGTGGGCACCGGTAGTTTCTTTGCCTAAAAACTCAAAACTGCTCGGGAAACCTTGGAATCGTGCCATTTCCCGGACTGTGAATATGCGTGGTTCTGCGGGATGGACATAGTCGTCGGGCAGAGTCACGACAGTCCTTGCCGGCTGCTGCCACCCTAAGACACGTTGTGAATGCTTCTTAGTTGCGAGATCCAAGACCAGATTGCATAAATCGTCGAGTGTAGACGCTAGCTCAGTGCCGTCAGGAGCCACTGCTGGCAGGGGCGCGTCAACGAGTTGGGTCTTTACGTAGAGCAGCGCGTCTGAGTCCGGCAGTACAGCTGCCCGGTTCACAACACGCTGCTCCAACCCTGCGTTCGCCAGATACTGATACAGCCGGAATCGTTGGGTTGTGCGTTGCGTGTGCCTGCGTGGAACGTGATTGTGCTCCTGCTTCCCAGCCGTAGTGCGGAGTTTCCAGTCGTTACTTCGCATTTCACCGAGGTAGTGGGAGCTCGCAGCCCGGCTGACCGAAGGAGCGTGCGGAGAAAGGTCCGCGACTGCATCGGCAACGGTCCGTACGTTTTGGCTGGACACTATTGGAATAGGCGCTAGGTCTGGGAGCGGGTACGACAGATTGTCAGTGAAGTCCGACTTCCAGAGGGTTCCCGTAGACACTATGCCCGCAGCGTCAGCGATATCAGACCTTACAGCCATGATCATCAACCGTGGCCGGTGTTGAGGTGCCCCAAAGTGCATGGCGTTCACGCGTACCCCCTGCACTACGTAACCAGGGCTGGTTTCCGCGAGAGCCTGCTGAAGCTGCGCAAAGGACGACTCTTCTTGAGAGCTGAACCGTTGGTTCATGCCGACGACATTTTCAATGACTACAGCTTTAGGTTGCGTGCGCCTAACAAACTCAAGGTACTCCCAGGGAAGTTTATTGCGGATGTCGTCAGGGTTCCTTCGGCCTGCGAGCGAAAAGCCCTGGCATGGAGGTCCGCCGACCACTACATCCAAGGACATGTCAGCCAGCCTCTGCATGGCCTCCTCATCCTTCAGCAGTACGTCTAATTCCCTGACCAGCACCTTAGCCGCGATTTGCTCAGGGACAGGAGACTCTACGTACTTGTTCCACAGGCGGAGGTCTGACGCATCCTCAACTAGGTTGTGGTAGAAGGTTCTAGCCGCCATATCTGACTTTTCAACCGCAACGACAAGTTCGCCACCAGCTCGTTCGATGCCTAGGGAGAGCCCCCCGCAGCCGGCAAAAAGATCTACGTATTTCATCACTATGACATTCTGCCGTACTGCTACGACATTTTCCAGGACTGTCGAGCGCCTTGTCCCATCTCGTGCAAAGGTAAGGCATGGAGACAACCAGCTTCGCAACCATTGGGACCACGCCTTCTCGATGCTAAGCAGAGGCTAGATGGAAGGGCCAGTTCCCAAGTCAACGCGGGGTTCACCCGCAAAACTTAGATTGCCCATTCGCAGGCTGACCTGCGCGAAGACCAGTGCAGGATCTGCGCTCCTGAGGTTGATCCCCACCGGAACAATGCCAAAAGTAGGTCCCTCGCCGGAAGTTTGAACAGTCGACCTGCAATGAGGACGACGCTCGCTCTGTAATTTTTAGGAATGCTTTTTATGTTCCAAAACACGCTCTGAAACGCGGCTTCGCACCTCAGCTGCCACTGCCCGCTACTAGGCGGAAGGTAACCGTTTGGACAGCTGGGCAACCCGAGCAAGCACGCGATCGAACCGAGGACGGCTTATCAGCAGCATTCAAGTTGGTTGAAGATGCAGGCCCCGAGGCTCACGCTCGGCACCCGCGTATTTTGATACACCAGCTTGCCCGCGTGCAACGACTGAGCAAACGCCGTCTCAGATCATAGACGTCCTTCGGGTGGCGGTACCGCATGTCATCGGATGGTTTTCTGCGGGAGGTCATCCAGAGGAGCTACTTCGAATGCCCGCGCGGCCCCTGCGATGATACGTCGGCCATGCAATAGGCAGCTCGCCCACGTCGCATGGCCCCGCGTGCTCGCAAAATACCAGCCCGCCTCGGGCCGTAATGAACGAACCGCTGGTTTTCCGCATTGGAGGCCGACGGATGGCTGCGCCACCATTGCCCGCTGTGCCTACTCTGCAGGAGAACCATCCGAATTGGCAGACAGGCCCTACAGCCGCCGCTGCCGGAACATCGGGAACGACTCCCGCACCCGCTCCACCGTGCAGCCGGGAGAGCAGGTAGGCGCAGATGACGGCGCCGATCACCGGGACCACCACGTAGGACACCGGGTTCAGCTGCTGCCCGGCCCGGCGCCGTTCGTCAACTTCGGTGTCTTCACCACGTTCATGCTGGTGAACGAATCGGTGGTGTTCCACTATGTGCGCTAGCGCCGGTGGCCACGTCTGTGAGCTCGCGGTCAAGCCACACGAAGCCGGTGCTCGCTAGGTTCGCCGCTGGAAAGGACACATGACCGAGAGCAAGCTGGCGGATCGCTGCACAGCGGCCTCTTTTATCTGACAAGGGCACCTCGATCGCTTGTGTTGGATTGTTGCCCACTTTCAACGGGAACAGTGCCGCTAATTCACGGCAGCATTGGCGTTGATCTCTTCTCAGCGAGGGTCGGACACGCCCTCACGGTTGCACCCGGGCCTGAAGAACAAGAAAAACCATGCAGCTTTTCTTACTAAGGATGAGCTTGTGGGCTGTAATCTTATAGCCAGTCCTAGCAGGGCAGGGGAACATGGATATCCAAGGCTGGTTGATTCAGACATTCGGCTGGATTCAATGGAACGAAGCATTCCTCCACGGAGCTCTCGGCGGCTGTGTGCTGGGACTTGGAAGACTAATTCTCACCCTGATCGGGCTTGACCACTTGAACCACCAAACCAAGTATGGCCAGTTGTTCGCCAGTCACATCTTGGCGGCCATTCTGTTTGGGCTACTTGGAGGTGTGATGGCATTTGCTTTCGAGGGCAAGGCCGGTAACTTCATGCAGGGCATCTCGTCTATGGCACTTTTAGGAGTCCTTGCAGGCACTGTCCTGCAGGTATCAGCCGGCAAGCAGTCGGCTGGAACTCCTTCCTCTCATCCGGAACGCGAGAGTTAGGGAATGATTCCGTGAATCAGAAGCCCATAGCTACATCCGATTCCTTCTGGTTTGACCTCGCCAATGCCTTGAGCCTACGGCCCGTCTACCGCAAGCCGCTGCACCAACCCCTGCAGACTCAAGATGTTTCCCCAGCGCCTGATTCTAATTCTCGTCCAACGGAACGCAAGAACTCAGAAAAACCGGCCCGGCAAGAGCCAATGGCTAATTCGAAGGAGGACGCAGACTCGGGGTCAAGCAACGCAAAGGCCCAATCAGTCGTGGCGGAGCCAAAGACCGATGTCAGCTTCTTATCCAAAGTGAACTCATCTATAGCGTTTCCTGCCAAGCATGTACGGCCCCAATCACCAGAGCATGAGCACGGAGTCTTGTCTCGCGGCGGGCTGAAGGTGGAAAAACACATTCTGGTGAACGTACCGGTAAGCACCGCTTACGATCAGTGGACCCAGTTCGAGGAGTTCCCGCACTTCATGGGCGGCGTCAAGAGCGTTACCCAGTTCAGCGACGACCGGCTGGAGTGGGTGGCCGAGATCGGCGGCGTCCGCAGGCAGTGGGAAGCCAGGATCATTGAGCAGATCCCCGACCGCAAAGTGGTCTGGGCTGCTACGGAAGGCGCCACAAACGCCGGCGCAATCGAGTTCGAGGACATCGGCGGCGGCCAGACCTCCCTGCAGCTGACGCTTGAGTACGAGCCCGAAGGCATCGTTGAGAAGGTGGGCGACAAGCTCAACGTGGTGGAGCGCCAGGCCGAGGCAGACCTGCAGCGGTTCAAGGAATTTATCGAGGATGAGGGCTACGCCAGCGGAGCGTGGCGGGGCAGCGTCAGCTCCGGGGCATCCGCAGGCACGCCCGGGGTCGAGGACGCAGCAGGATCGCGCGGCGACTCAGGCAAGGCGGGCATCTCCGGCAAGGTAGCCGCAGGCCTGGGTGTTGCCGCGGCAGCCGCAGCCATGGCCGCCGTCGGCAACAAGGGCGAAACCGCGGCTGCCGACGAAACGGTAACTCCGGTGGCTCCCGGGGAGCCGGCCACCGTCACGCCGCTGACCACCGACACCACCGTCACGGGCACCACAACAACGGGCACGACGGCGGCAGCCGGCTCCACCGGTTCGGTCGCCGACCTGGGCGATGACAGGATCGGGCACGCCTTCGACCAAACGAACGGCCTGGTGGACACCACCGGCGAGTCCGACGAAACGATCGAGGGCGAAAACCTGAGCGCCGGGGAACGCCGCGAAGGCGACCGCCGTCCCGACGGCGGCCTACCGCCTATCAGCGGAAACCTCGGCCCGTACTGACGGTTTCAGCTGCAAGATGAAGCGCCGCCCGCCTCTCCCCTAGGCGGGCGGCGCTTTGCTCTTCCATCAGTGCTTTCCTGGCTTTACTTGCCCGCATCTGCGTACTTACCGGCGGGAGCAGCGGGCGTTTCCATCCTTCGCGGATGAAGAAGCTCGGGTGCGGCAGCTGGTTGTAGGCCACGTCCTCCCGGGCAACGTGGTGATGTTGATGAAGCTTACGATCTAGACGCCGATGGGGATACCAGGGAAAAATACCCTACAGCCGCCGCTGCCGGAACATCGGGAACGACTCCCGCACCCGCTCCACCGTCTCCAGCAATACCTCCACGACCCGCACGCCGGGCTCCAGACCTAGGTCGGCCTCCACCACGCCCATCGGGTCCACCAGCACGCTCCGCCCCACGGACACCGGCGGCGCCTGGCACACCCCCGCCACGTACACGCTGTTCTCGATCGCCCGCGCCGCATTCAAGGCCAACCACTGCTCCGTCTTGTGCTCGCCCGGCACCCACGAAGAGCAGACCAGCAGGACCTGCGCGCCGGCGTCGGCCAGCGACCTGGCCAGCTCCGGGAAACGCAGGTCGTAGCAGGTCATCAGCCCGAACCGCACTCCCCCGTGCTCGAACACCACCGGAGCGGTGGACGGGCCGGGCTTGATGAACGTCGACTCCCCGAAGCCCTGCGCATCGAAAAGGTGGATCTTCCGGTAAGAAGCCCGCCGGCCGCCGTCGGGCCCGAACGCCACCAAAGTGTTGTACGCCCGGCCCGGTTCCTCAGAGGTCTCCACCACGCCCGCCACCAGCGCGATGCGGTGGCTGCGGGCGATGGTGGCGAGCTCCCGGCAGACGGGCCCGTCCAGCGGCTCGGCCACTGCCGGGAACGTGCCGTCCACCTTCTTCTACTCGTAGGTGGCGTACTCCGGGAAGGCGACCAGCGCGGCGCCGTCCCGCGCTGCCTCGGCCGCGAACCGGTCGATCGCGGCGAGGTTGGCCCGGATGTCGGCGCCCGACGCCAGCTGCCCCAGCGCAATCCTCACGGCTCTTCCTTCCCTCGGCCCCGCGGCCACACTACTAACCGTCAGGGTCAGGCGGCGGCCTCGACCGTCGCCTTCTCCGTGGCCGTCATCTCCGGCGGCGAGGCCTTGAACCCGCGCGTGATCAGGGCCAGGACCACCACGCCCAGCACCAGCCAGGACACCCCCAGCGTAATGGCGTTGCTGTCCAGCCGGGAGAGCAGGTAGGCGCAGATGATCGCGCCGATCACCGGGACCACCACGTAGGACACCGGGTTCAGCTGCTGCCCGGCCCGGCGCTGGCGCACATAGTGGAACACCACCGAGGCGTTCACCAGCGTGAAGGCGGTGAAGGCACCGAAGTTGATGAACGACGTCGACGTGGCGACGTCCAGGAAGATCGCGATCAGGCCCACGATGCCGGTGACCACCAGGTTCGCCACCGGGGTGTGGAACTTCTCGCTGAGCCGGCCGAAGACCGCCCTGGGCAGGACGGAGTCGCGGCCCATCGCGTACAACAGGCGGGAGGCGCTGGCCTGCGCGGCGAGGCCGGAGGCGAACTGCGCCACCACCAGGCCGGCCAGGAACACGGCACCGAACAGCTGCCCGCCGATCTGCAGGGCGATGGAACTGGCCGCCGAGGCCGAGTCCTCGAACACGCCGCCGGGGTGGACCAGCTGGGTCACGTAGGACACCGCCACGAAGATGCCGCCGCCGATCAGGGCCACGAGCATGATCGCGCGCGGCACAGTCCGGCGCGGGTTGATGGTTTCCTCGGTAAGGGTGGTGACGGCGTCGAACCCCAGGAACGAGTACGCGGCGATGGCCGCGCCCGCGGAGATGGTGGCGAAACTGGCGGTGTCGTTGAAGAACGGCTGCCCGCTGGCCAGTCCCCCAGCGCCGTTGGCGGACACCACGCTGCCGATGGCCAGCGCCACGAAGAACACGAGGACCAGCAGCTGGAACGCCATCAGCACGTAGTTGGCCTTGTCCGCCACCTTGATGCCCAGTATGTTCAGCAGCGTGGTGATCACAATGAAGCCCACGATCCAGACGCCAATGGGGACGCCGGGGAACTGGGCGCTCAGGTACGAGCCGCCGATGAGCCAGATGACCATCGGCAGGAAGAGGTAGTCCAGCAGCACGGCCCAGCCCACCAGGAACCCGACCCGGGGGTCGATGGAGCGGCGGACGTAGGTGTAGGCGGAGCCGGCCACGGGGTAGGCGATGGCCATCCGGCCGTAGCTGTGCGCCGTGAACAGCATGGCCACGAGCGCCACGAGGTACGCGGCGGGCGCGGCGCCGCCGGTGGTTTCGGCGATGATGCCGAAGATCCCCAGGACGATGATCGGGGTTAGGTACGCCAGCCCGAACAGGACCAGTGAAGGCAGCTTCAGCGTGCGGGTGAGGGTTGTTGTCACGGTGTTTCCTTAGGGCTTGTAGGACGGCGGTGTCCAGGTGGCCGGGTTGATGCGGCCTTGGTAGACGGAAAGTTCGACGGCGGGCTCCCCCTCGCGGAACTGTGACCAGGGGCGGTTGAGGTTCTCCGTGCCGTGCGTGCGGACGCGGTCGACGGCGGCAAGGTCCAGTTCCGCGGTGAGCAGCTGCGGCTGGTCGTCTGTTGCTTCTGTGAGGGTGTTGCCCTCCGGGTCCACGATGATGCTCTTACCCTGACCCGTGGGGCTGGCGCAGTTGACGCTGACCATAAACACCTGGTTCACGATGGCGTTGGCCTTGGCGAGGATCAGTTCCTGCTTGCGGTCCGGGGTGGTGGTTTTGACGACGTTGAGGATCACGTCGGCGCCCATCCAGGCGAGTTGGCGGGACACCTCGGGGTACCAGGCGTCGTAGCAGATGTTCAGGCCCACCCTGCCGATGCCGGGCAGGTCCACGGTGGTGAACTTGTCGCCGGGGTCGTAGGGCTCGAACGGGCGCCAGGGAAAGATCTTCCGGTAGTAGCCGGCGAGCTCCCCTTCCGGGGACAGGACCAGCTGGGTGTTGAACAGCTGCCCTTCCGGGCCCCGTTCGCAAACGCTGCCCGGGACCAGCCAGATGTTGAGGTCTTTCGCGAGCTGTTTAAGCTCTTTGACCCGTGGCCCGTCCAAGGGTTCTGCGGATGCCTGGAGCATTTCGGTGCGCTGCAGGTCCGGGTCTTCGTCGCCGAAGAGGTGCAGCTCTGGGAAGACGACGAGTTTGCTGTGCGGCCGGGCCTCGAGGGCTGCTTTGACCTCGTCCGCGAAAGCCGAGACCGGTTCGCCGATGAGCCGCGGCCGGACCTGGGCAGCGATGAGGGGAAGGATGCGTTGCATGGGCTTGTCTCCGCGTTGGGGTGTGATCCGGGTTATATTAGATCAGAATGAACCAATAAAGGAAAGAGGGCGGCGTGGGCCGTAAGGTAGCGGATATGACCAGTCAGCTGGAAGACACCGCCGAGCCCTCGCCCATCGGCGCGGACAGGATGCCCGGGACGGACCGGCGCAGCGCCATTGACGCTGTCCGGCTCCGGATCGGCATGGCGATTTCGCTGGGGCTGCTTAAGCCGGGCGAGCGGCTGCCGGACCAGGAGGATGTGGCCCTGGGCCTTTCGGTCAGCCCGATTACCGCCCGCCGCGCGCTGGCGAGCCTGGCGGAGCAGGGTGTGGTGGTGCGCCGGCGCGGCCGGGCTGGCGGAACATTTGTGGCGGATTCCCCGCCACTTGATGTTTTGGCGGAACTCTCCGCATCGCCGGCGGAGTCCCAGGCGGTGAACCGGCTGGTGGACCGGCGGCTGCTGTTCGAATGCGCCGTGACACACTATGCGGCGGTCAACGCCACGGCTGAGCAGCTCGATGAGCTGGAGCGGCTTACGCGAGACATGGCGGAGGCCACGGACTGGTCCGTCTACCATCAGGCGGACGAGCGGTTCCACCAGCTGGTGGGGACGGCGTCAGGGATGGGCAGCGCCATCGACGTCTATCACGAGACCCTCGCCGAGCTCTACGACTACTTCATCCCCTACCCCATCGAGAAGCTGCACAAGTCCAACCACGATCACATCGCACTCGTGGAAGCCCTCCGAGCGGGCCGTGTTGAGGAATCGGTGGAAGTCGCACGGAAGCACGTGGACATCTTGCACCGGACGATGTTCATGGGGCTGGCGGAGGGACACCGCTAGGCCTGACACACTGTCTACGGGCTGAGTCTGGGATCCGGCCGTTTCTGCTATAGGCGACTGAGCGGTGAGTTCGTAGAAGCCCACCGGCACGCTGCGCAATCACTCCAGTGAAGTCAGTCAAGACGCCAGGCTATTTTGATGGTGCGAGCAGCACAAACATCAGCATCTGCTGTCCCTCAGGAGTCTGGCTCCGGCCATCTGCCCATTGCTGTCTGTCACTAACTACGAGGAGGGAAGCCTGATATCCGTTCAAGAGCAGGCACCGCCGATCGTGTTAGGCACCTATTGTTTGCAGTGCTTCCTCTTCATCTGCATCGATTTCTTCAGAGAGACTTGTCGCCTGGTCTTGGTAAACAAGATTTCCAGTTGCACGCTCAATCAGTTCTATCAAGCGCCGCTGCCGGTCCTGCATGAACTGATCAAATTCGTCAGCCCTCAGCAACTTCGGGTCTAAAGCATGGCTCTGCAAGTAGGAATCGAGTGCTGCTGGCGCAATGCCAGGCGTCTCGCTATGGCCTCGCTCCAGTTGTGCTAAGTAGATTGATGGGGCCGCACCGCCAATAATCCGATTAGTACGGTACGACAAGGGAGTTTTGTTGATGATGGAATCATAGACACTGGCAGGGATGCCCTGATCGTCACACCATTTCCGGGGAAAAATGTGATGAATATCGACGGCCTCGCCAAAAAAAACCGTGTGGTCAAACGCCTGACCCGATCGGAAATCCTTAGCACCTTCCAACATAAGTAGAGCATTTACACCCTTGTATGCGGCAGAAAGACGCATTCGCATCGTTTTGAGCCTATCAGCCCTGAAAACGGTCTCGCTTACAGTTGCGGGTGGCTTGCCTCCCTTGAGCCATGCGGGGATTTCCAGAAAATCTCTAGCAATTCGAGTATCAACCGTCGACCCATACAACTCACCGAAAACGCCGTTCCAGTACCATCGGACAAGTTTTTGTCGGTTCGCTTCGTGCTCCCAAGCTTCACCGATATCGGCGAGAACTGCGGCCAATGGAATTATCTGAGACTGATACGGCAGATCGAAAATTCTATATATGTGCAACATGTGAAGGAACTTTGCAGCTCGCTGGAAGCCCAACTCCACTTGGTCCTGATATTTCAGATAAGCGCTTAGAGGAAGGTTAAGCAGCGCTTGGCGGTTCCCGGAGATTTGCGGAAGTTCCTTGCCGGTCTTCCCCCGGTTTTCAGCATCCCACCGTTTCTCCCTCGTGTGAAACAGCGAGATGACATGAAGGAAATCAGTATTTGCGACGTTCGCCAAAATACCTGACTCAGCGTCCGCTGGTCGGTAAGCGCGGGCCAAACGGCGATGTCGACCTTCGGAAGAAGCGTCTCCGTACCAATCCTTTCTCAGCTCATGTCCATCAGCGGCATACATCGCCGTGATGAGCTCAAACGCATCCAGTGCTTTTCCGCCTGTGTTTACCTTTTCGAATACGACACAAACTGCTTCTTTGGAAGTCGAACGATCAAGAGCAATCACAGGGATCTGATACTGCATGAAGTTGTTTAGAACTTCATCTTTGAACCGCATTAAGAGCTTCCAGTCGTCCTGAAAACTCTCCTTACCCATGTTCCTTTCCATCCACGATCGATTCCATTCGTCCCAGTCGAAAACCATAGTCAGGGGGTACATGAAGTTATCAAGCTCAGCTTCACGAGATGAAAGATCCAATTCAATTTCTCGTCCGAACGAGCGCCTCACAATTCGGTCGGCCGGCACGCCAACGATAGAGTCTTCGCGGTCGACACTGTCCTCTAGAGCTGCACGGATATCGATATAGAACCAGCGGTCAACGCGCTTCTTCCTTGGAGTAACCGTCCTGACCACTTGATTCCGAAGTGTTACCTGGTAAAGAGACGTCATACGCTGCTGGCCATCCAGCAACAGAGCCTCCGGCAACCGCTGGAACGCATCATCCGGAGCTCCCTCCACAGGCCTGGGCTTGAACTCAACACCACCCCCAGTCTCCAATGTCATGAGTGCCCCGACGGGGAAAGCACGCGAAACTGAGGCAATAAGGCTCTTGATCCGGTCTTCATCCCACACCCAGCTACGTTGAAAATCCGGCAACTGCAGTTTCCCCGACTGACAGTTCGACAAGAGTTCATGAAGCAACAAGGGATTTGTTTTAAAGAACGAATTCACCATGGTCTGGACCATACATCAGGGACTGCTTCCGTGCGACGATATGTCGTTCGAGTTGGCTGTCCGCTTTGCCGTTACGAGTTGATTCCCAATGCTGCTGTGGGAGCGCGGACGGCACCAAGAACCCAAGAACTGTTACATGCCGGTAGTGGCGCCGGAGAGCCGGGAGCATTGTTGTTCAGCTGCTCATGCTGATGAGATTGAATCGTATGTACGACCGCTCTCTTCTGCATGACCGTCTGCGTGTCCGGGTAGAACGGTCCCGACCGGCACCGTCCATTTGCTCCCGCATACGCTAGGCACGCGCGAGTCACCCCTCGCCATGTAGAAGACTGCAGCTCACCGACCCTTTAGTCAGGCTTTATCTTTGGCCCACCATAGGAATTCTGCAGCATGCTGCTGGTGACGGAAGCCCTCGCCGAGAAGAGCAAGCAGCAAGTCATTGCTCCACAAAATGAGGCGGCCAATCGTCCAATTAGCGGTCTCGGGATCAGGCAGATCGAGACCCCAAAGCGAGCTCGCAATCTCTCGCTTTCCGGCCACGCCGGTGTACTTGAGGATCGTCAGGTACCTGTCGGGATAAGCAATGCACAAAACCTTCGTCAGGAGCGACTCTTTGAAGCCCTTCATCCCGAACGACTTAGTGTCGCTGATGAGCCCAGTAAGTCGGTCCTCGATATCAACAGGCGACGTGCCGCGCAGCAGATACTCGACTGCTTTGCGCACCTGGTGAGCGCCGGCTTCGGGTCCCATTTCATTCCATGCTTCATTGAAGACGGACATGTTCCCTGGGTTGGCGCCGATGTTGGAGTTGGCAAAGTCCTTGAGATCCTGCGGGTTCGCTCGCGTCAGGCCATCGGCGCTGAAAACCTGCTGGTACTTGGCCCAGTAGGGAGCGACGTTCGGATCGGGCTCAGGCTCCCGCTCTAGAAATTCAACCTTCAGTTTGTTAGCACGCGCGAGCTTCTGAGGGTCGACATCGCCGGGCTTCGGAAACCGTTTCTTGATGTCTTCGAGCGTTGGCAAAGGGACCTTTTGCCGCTCCGGCTCCCCTCGAAGCCACTCATAACCGCACTGCTCGCACTTGAGCTTCCGCTGCGTCCCTGACAGCCTCTCGACTAGAACGACGCGTTCATCGCTATGGCAGGTGGAACAATTGAGATCGATCGCCAAGAGATCTACCTTTCGAACACGCTTCGAGGCGGCCATCGAGGGCCACCCAAACGCTAGCAGCCTCATGGATTACCCCGCGCCACGACACGTTCCGCATCTTGCTGGAGGTGCCCTTATGCTCCTCATATGGAACTGAACAGAGCGCTTGAGCAGCACATTGCAGTGTTCGGCGAGAGCGGCAGCGGCAAAACCGTCATGCTCTCCTCGTTCTACGGGGCCACCCAGGAGCCCCAGTACCTGCAGAAAAGTCTGTTTCATGTCCTACCGGGCGATATTGGTCAAGGCAACAGACTTCATAGAAACTACTTGGGCATGAGAAATTCAGCCCGGTTGCCACCGCCTGACCGTTTCGCTGCTACGTCCTACTCATTCTCACTCAAGTTTAAGGATGGATCCGAAAGCAATGCTTTAAATGCCAGACCGTTCGATGCCCTGCGTTTGGTCTGGCACGACTACCCGGGAGAGTGGTTCGAGGAGGACGTCAGCGGGCCTGAGGAGGCACAGCGGCGGATCGACACGTTCAAAGCTTTGTTGGGTTCGGATGTAGCCCTGCTGCTGGTGGACGGTCAGCGGTTACTCGACAATGCCGGAGAGGAGGAGCGTTACTTCAAATCCTTATTCGGCAACTTCAGAAATGGGCTGCTGACGCTGAAAGATGACCTACTCGAAGATGGAAAACCTCTTGTCGACTTTCCACGTATCTGGATAATCGCACTGTCAAAGTCGGATCTTTTGCCAGACCTTGACGTGTTCAAGTTTCGGGATCTTCTTATCGAGAAAGCTTCCGATGACATGGACGAACTTCGCAAGGTGATTGCTGGGTTTGTGGAGGCCAGCAATGCGCTGTCCGTCGGTGAGGACTTTGTGCTGTTCTCCTCAGCGAAGTTCGACACCGACAAGATTGAAGTGGCCGAGCGCGTTGGTCTGGACCTTGTCCTTCCTTTGGCCGCCGTGCTCCCGTTCGAGCGTCATGCCCGGTGGGCGGAAGCGATGCACCTTCCGGGGAGACTGGCAGAGAATCTGCTTCGCGGCGCAAGCTCTCTCGCTACCGCCCTCCTCGGCAGGGCCCGCATGTCCGGCCCACTAGGGCTGCTGCTCAGCTTTGTCGGGCCAGACGTAGTACAAGAAGCGGCCAATCTGGCTGAAGACAAGCTCAGGGACATCAATGCGCAGGCAATGGCCAAGCGCGACTTTATAACAGCCACGTTGACCGGTTTCAGGATGGATCTAGCTAAAGGCGAAGAGGCCGAGACCCTTCTGAGGAGCCGTAGATGAAGCTCATCTGGGCCACCCGTGGGCGGATGTGGGGTTTCCGGTTCCTTCGGGATGGGGGATTCCCTGATCCTCTCGTCGAGTATGACAAAGCCTTCTCGGACACTGAAGGTGAACCGGAAGTCTGTCGTCGCATCGGCGAGGTGGTGGCGTTGCGTTTCCCTGACCCACGTAGCAGGCAGGACAGGGCGGGCCGAATCATTCAACATGACTTTGTCGTCTTCCCTCCCCTGGCTACCGCTGTCGGTTCAGTGGGGGACGGTATCCGCGACGTCTGGCCGCTTGTTGCCGAACAGTACGAAGAAGCATGGAATCTGCCCAAGCCGCCCTTGATCAGATAGCCGTTTGCTTGAATCGCAAGTTCACGCAATACGCACCTGCCTAGGTGACCAATCACACGGCACCGGATAGGGTGAGGGCGCGCCCCGAGCAGCCCTGACGCGCCCCTTCGAATGTCCTAAGTCGCAGGTTGGTTCACAGCAGCTGGTTCAGTCGACCAGCACCGGCGGCTTAGCACCGTCCCGAGATTCGACGCTGACGGCCGCCGAGACCTTCCTGGATCGGTGGTTCAACCAGTTCGCCACCGCCAGAAGTGCCACGAGTCCGAACGTGCTCAGGAGTTGCGGGCGGGAATCCTCGCCGATGAAGCCCACCGTGAAGATCGCGGCGAGAATGACCAGGCCAAAGCACGTGAGCCACGGGAAGCCGGGCATCCGCAGGGGAAGCTCCGTCCCATCGCTGTCGGCACGGAGGCGCAGCGCGAGCTGTGCCAGGAGCGCGGACGTCCACACCAGCAGGCATGTCGACCCAACGATGTTCAGCAGGATGCCAAGGACCATCTCGGGGAAAACCAGTTCCAGCACTACCGTGACAATGCCGAATGCAACGCTGGCCAGGACGGCAACCACCGGAACCCGTGCCCTGGACACGGAAGCGAGCCAACGCGGTGCTTCGCCCCGCTCCGCGAGTGAGTACGCCATCCGGGAGGCACCGTAGAGGTTGGCGTTGAGCGCCGACAGCAGCGCAGCGACGGCTACCAGCGTGATGGCGGTGGCCGCACCGGACATTCCCGCGGCCTCCAACACGGCGGCGAACGGGCTCTTCAGCCCCTCCGAACCCACGGGAACCACAGCCGCGATCACGAAGATGGCACCGATGTAGAACACCAGGATCCGCCACAGCACCGTGCGGACAGCTTTCTTCACGCTGCGCGCGGGCTCGGCGGTCTCGGCTGCCGCCACGGACACAATCTCGGTGCCGCCGAATGCGAACGCCACCACAAACAGTGCCGTGGCAATCCCGCCGAACCCTCCGGGTGCGAAGCCGTCACCCATGAAGTTGGCCAGGCCCGGCGACTGGACGCCCGGCAGCCAGCCGAAGAGAAGGGCAGCGCCCACAGCCAGGAACGCGACGATTGCCGCCACCTTCAGCAATGCAAACCAGAACTCGAACTCGCCGAAGTTCTTCACACTAGTGAGGTTCACGGCGGTAAGCACCACGATGAACACGAAAGCCATCAGCCAGACCGGCAGGGCCGGGAAAATGGTGGCCAGCAGGCCAGCCGCACCGAGCGCTTCGGCGGCGATGACCACCACGAGCTGCAGCCACCAGAGCCAGCCCACCGTCGCGCCGGCCACCGGACCGTAGGCCTTGGCGGTGTAGACAGAGAAGGCCCCGCTGTCAGGATTGGCGGCGGCCATCTCGCCGAGCGCCCACATCACCAGGATGATGAGGGTGCCGGCCACGAGGTAGGAGATCAGCACGGCCGGGCCGGCCGCTTGGATGCCGGCGCCGGACCCGATGAACAGGCCCGCGCCGATCGCGCTGCCGAGCCCCATCATGGTGAGCTGCCGAGGTTTGAGGGCGGCGCCGAGTGGGCGCGCAGACATCTTTGTCTGTTGTTCCATGGGGATTCCTCTGGTTAGTAGGTGGAACGGTTTGGAGTTGGGTGTCAAAAGAGTTTTAGGCCGCGTGGGCTTCCAGGAGCCGGACCACGCGGTCGTTAGAGGCAGGGTCGGCAACGGTGATCCGCACGCCGTCGCCTTGGTACGCGCGGACCAGGATGTTCGCGCGGTCGAACGCCTCGACCAGCCTCGCCCGGAGGTCGTCATCGGCACGGATCCACAGGAAGTTGCCCTGGCTCGGCTGCAGTTTCCAGCCCTGGGCTTCCAGCTGGGCGGCCATCCGTGCACGCTCCTGCTTCACGGCGGCAACGCGACTTTCCATCTCCTCCCCCGCGTCCAGCGACGCGATGGCCGCCTTCTGGGCCAGCGCGCTCACCGAGAACGGAAGGGCGGTGCGGCGCAGTCCCTCGGCGATGGTCGGCGTCGCCACAGCGTATCCCACGCGCAGGCCGGCGAGCCCGTAGGCCTTCGAGAAGGTGCGCAGGATGCAGACGTTCGGGTACTGGCGGTAGAGCGCCAGGGAATCGGGACCGCTGCCCGCTTCGGCGTATTCCACGTAGGCCTCGTCGATCACCACGAGGATGTCCCAGCGGACGGCGCGCAGGAAGGCCTCGATGCGTTCGTGGCTGATCGGCACGCCGGTGGGGTTGTTGGGGGTGCACAGCAGGATGACCTTTGTGCGTTCGGTGACGGCCGCGGCCATGGCATCGAGGTCGTGGCCCTCAAGGTGGTCCAGCGGGATGCGGACCGGCCGGGCGCCCGCGAGTTCGACCAGGATGGGGTAGGCCTCGAAGGAGCGCCACGCGAAGATCACTTCATCCCCGGCGTCGCACAGTCCGGTGATGATCTGCTGAAGGACGCCAACGCTGCCCGGCCCCACCGCGATCTCCGCGGCCGTGACGCCGAGGTGGCGGGCGATCCGTTCGCGGAGTTCGACGGCGGCGCTGTCCGGGTAGCGGTTCATCGCACCGGCAGCTTCGGCCACCGCAGTGATGGCTGCGGGCAGCGGTTCGTAGTGGCTTTCGTTGCTGGCGAGGGCTGCGACGTCCATGCCGGCGCTGCGCCGGCCCGGGACGTAGGACGGAAGTCCGGTGACCGCGCTTCTAAGGGTGGGAAGCGCGGTGCCCGGTCTGGTCAGGAGCTGATCAGGGGTCATGAGGACCGATCATGGTTGTGACCCGGCACACATTGCAAGATACGCTCTAGCCATTGGGACAACTGCTCAACTTCTACTGCATGTGGTGAAAATATGACCATCGCGAACTCTCGCACCCTCGATTCCCTTGACGGCCGGATCATCCTGGCCCTCGACAAGGACCCCGAAGCCAGCGCCCTGGCGCTCTCCCGGACGCTCGGCGTCGCGCGGAACACCGTCCATGCCCGGCTCGCACGACTGGAGCACAGCGGCGCCCTCCGCTCCTTCAGCCGGAGGCTGGACCCCGCCGCACTGGGCTACGAGCTCATGGCCTTCCTCTCCCTGTCCATCAGCCAGACGCGCACCGGGTCGGTGGAGAACGGGCTTGCCGCCATCCCGGAGGTCATCGAAGTGCACGCCACCACCGGCGACGCGGACCTCATGGCCAAGGTGGTGGCCCGCGGCACCGCCGACCTCTACCGCATCACCAACGAGATCCTGGAGATCGACGGAATCGAGCGGACCAGCACGGCCATCTCCATCCTGGAGCTCATGCCGCCCCGCTACGACGGCCTCATCAGCCGCCTGTCCGAGCAGGAGTCCCGCACCGGGGACTAGGTAAGGTGACGCAGGCCACAGCTAGGCAAATTTTCAGTCCACTCCTCCCCTTGCTGCCAAAAGCCCCAACCAAAACCGGCGCTATTGCTAATCTGAGGTGTGGCCCACAGGCTTCCTGCATGACTTCACTTACCGTGTCAGGCCGTGTGGCCCAGGTTCTCAGCAGCTATGTCAGCGATGTCTTCGGCGTCATGGGCAACGGGAACGTCCACTTCCTGGACGCCGCGGAGAAGCAGGGCATCCGGTTCTCCCCCGTCCGGCATGAGGGCGCCGCCATCGCCGCGGCCGACGCCTACTACCGGACCTCCGGCCGCCTGGCGGCGGGAACCACCACCTACGGCCCGGGCTACACCAACGCACTCACGGCCCTCGCCGAGGCGGTGCAGGCGCAGATCCCCGTCGTGCTGGTCACCGGCGACGCACCGAGCAGCGGTGCCCGGCCCTGGGATGTGGACCAGGCGGCCATCGCCACGGGCGTCGGCGCCGCCACCTTCACCGTCACCCGCGACACCGCGGGCGCCATCACCCGGCAGGCGGTGGAGTACGCACTCACCAGGCGCACCGCCGTCGTCCTCGCCATCCCCTACGACCTCGCGGCCCTCGAGGCTCCGGAAGAGAACCTTCCTGAACCGTCGGCAGCAAAGGTGACGGACGACGTCGACGGCGGCCTTGGGCAGGTAGCCCGCCTGCTCGCCGGGGCCAAGCGGCCGCTGATCCTGGCCGGGCGCGGTGCGCACCTCGCCGGCGCCGGCCCCGAGCTCCGGGAGCTTGCCGACCGCCTGGGCGCGCTGACCGCCGGAACCGCCCTGGCGCTGAACCTCCTGCAGGGCGAGGGGTACCTCGGCGTCGCGGGCGGCTTCGGCACGGACACCGCCGCGGAACTCATGGGTGAGGCCGATGTGGTCCTGGTGGCCGGGGCGAGCCTGAGCCCCTTCACCATGCGGTTCGGGCACCTGCTCGGCCCGGACAGCACCGTCATCCAGATCGACGCCGGCCTGGAAGCGACCAACCCGCGGGTGGACCTGTTTGTCAGCGCGGACGCGAAGACCGCTGCGGGACGTCTCCTGTCGCTGCTGGAAGACACGACTGCGGCGGAAGCTTGGCGTGCGGAAGCCCGCCGGCGCCTGGCTTCCGGGCCGGGACACCACCCAGGCTCGGACGAGACCCCGGACGGCCGGCTGGATCCGCGCTCCCTTGCCACGGCACTGGATGCCGTGCTGCCTGAGCGCCGAACGGTGGTCCAGGACGGCGGGCACTTCATCGGCTGGGCTCCAATGTACTGGAACATCCCGCGGCCGCAGGACCTGGTGATGGTGGGAACCGCCTTCCAGTCCATCGGGCTGGGACTCGCGAGCGCCGTCGGGGCGGCCCGCGCAGTGGAGGACGGCCGCACCCTGGTGCTGGCCTCGGGCGACGGCGGTTTCCTGATGGGCCTGGCCGACCTCGAATCGCTCATCGGCACGGCTCGCAGTGCGATTGTGGTGATCTACAACGACGCCGCGTACGGAGCCGAGATCCACCAGTACGGTTCCCTGGGCCTGACCGAGAAGCCCATGTTGATCCCCGAGGTGCACTTCAGCGGCATCGCCCGCGCGCTCGGCGCCGAGTCAGCGATCATCCGTTCGCTGGCAGACCTCTCCGCGCTTACGGACTGGATCGACGCCGGGGCCAAGGGAACCTTCGTGGCCGACTGCCGGATCACGTCGAGCGTCCGGGCGCCGTGGTTGAGCGAGTGGATGGCAGCCTCAAAGGCAGCGAAGGCGGCAGTGGCGGGGTAACCCGGAAGCCGACCGTTGACTTCGTCCCCTCATGTAATCATCGGCACCAGCGGCGGGATACCGCTGTCTGGTCGGGCCGCTCCAAAGGGAACGACGGCGGGAAGGCGAGCCCCGCCGTCGTCATACCTTGGCCGCGTCTCAGGGCGCGCGGCGGAATTCCCCCGGCCGGACTTGGAGATGGAACCCTCTGCCGGTACGGCGTTGATGGCCTTGGCTAGTGCCAGCTCCACGGGTGGGCGTAGTGAAGCTGGCACATCTTCGCTCATGATTTGGGTTTGATGAAGGCGATTTTGGATAGATTCCTGACGTCCACGTAGAAGTTTCCACCAGTACCCGCTTCATTTAGGCGGCCCTCTGCGATCACGAACCAGTCTTTTAGGTCTTGAACCCCGGACAAACCAAGGGAAGTTGTCACCGTGTTTTTGTGTTTTGGCAGCACCATGATGGACATGCCATTGCCTTTGAGAAACAGACTGCCGTTGTCTTGCGGGACGTCGATTTTGCCCCAGTAGGCCATCAGCCTGGCGTTGCCTGTAGCGGGCAGAGGCGCGGCATGGTCAGCTGAAACGTCCTCGAAACGGCAAAAGTAGTCCCTTCCCCAGACTTCGCCGCGCCCTTCTACTTTGACCCTGAGTGTGGACGGCGGGAATTTTGGCATGCTCTGCAAATCGGAAAGGAAGGATTTCAAGCCTGCTGATTCCCGGTCGATGGGCGCACCGCCGCCGTTGACCACCATGCCACCGCCGCCGCGTCCTTGGGCTGCTCCCCCTGTACCTGGCACGGGAGCTCCCCCGCCGCCGGCCCCTCCCAAGGTGTCGTATCTGACGGTGACGATGCCGCCTACGTTGATGATGCCCTTTGTTTCCCGAGCAGGATCACCTTCGGGCCGCTCTGCCCTTATGGATGGTTTGTGGTTGTTGCACTGATTGGCCCCCGGAACACGGAAATGCGGCGGGTTGCTGCCGTTCCGGCCTCCACCAGGAGACACGAAACTGGCTTTGGCTCCGCACACGGCACAAATAAAGCCCGTCCGGTTCGTTCTTAGCCACTCGTCCTTGTCTTGCCCTTTGCGCTCTGCTTCCGCAGCAGCCTCCCAAAATTCTGAGGCCAGTACCGGACCGCCGTTCTTCTCTGCGGCAATCATTCCCGCCCGTCTCCCTTTTTCTGTTCTGCGTTATTGCTTGCAGCGTAAACCAAAGCCCGGGGAGCAGCGGCATTCATTGACACAGCATCGCCCTAACATTGGCCGGGTGCAACAGGTTCTAGTGGAGACAGCGGCGGACGTTCCGGTGTGTTTTGAGTGCCAGGGGCGTACGTGGCATATGGCCGCTGAGCCGGTGCGTTGGTATGAACGGATCGAGTGGTGGCGGGAGTTCAAGGGCTACCCCGCCACGATCCGCCGCGTATTGACGTTGAAGTGTGGCGGGTCCTGGCGCGGCTTGGCAAGCGTTCCGAGCTGGTGACGTTTGACCTGATCCGGGACCAGGACCGGGTTGCCTGGTTACTGCGTCCCTACGCCGCCCCCTAACCCAGCCCGCGAACGCGAGGCCTAGGGTTCCTTAGTCGTCGTTCGGTAGGTACCGGCCATGCTCGCGATGTACGCGCTTTGGTGGGTTGGGGTTCTCGCGGTCGTATGCCTCGTTTGCACGGCGCACCATCTCGACGTCGTAGCGGTGCATCTCGTTCTCGATCCGTTGCAGCTCGTTGTCGACGTTTTTGTGGGAGACGTAACGCTGCCGCAGCGCCTCACGCTCTTCTTCAAGGTCCTTGTCGGACTTCACGCTGAGGTCGCCAAATGCGCTTCTGATTCCGTCAAAAATGCCCATGGATAGATGGTGTCACACCCGGGGCCTACCGACGCATGATCGCCGGTCAACACCGTTGCCAGCTTGGCAAGCGTTCCGGCTGGTCACATTCGACCTGATGCGGGACCAAGACCGCATTGCCTGCGCTCCTACCCTGCCCCTCGCCGTCGCCTGAAAGGCGCCAAGGACCGCGTTGTTCAGGAGGCGGATCTCGAGCCTCTATGGCCGCGAGCTCGTTGGATTGCTGCTCCCCTTTGGCAGCAGCAGCAGCCGCCTTGATCGCGTCCTTCTCGGCACGCAAGGCCTCCGCCTCATGCTGTTCCTCGGCCTTTTCCTGGTGGATGACCGCTGCGAAGAGCTTCTCCATCTCCTTGGCCACACCGGCAGCTGACGCCGGGTTCTGGCCGGTCACCAGCCGGTCGTCAACCACGACCCTTTCCTCGAAAACACCGGAGGAGACGTGGGTGGCGCCCTGTTCCTCAAGCCGGTCTGCCAGGAAGAACGGAATGACCTTGTCCTTGCCTGCGGCGACCTCCTCGTCGTTGGTGAAGGCGGCCACCCTCCGGCCCTCGACGAGGCGAAGCCCGTTCTCCAGTTCCACGTTCAGCAG
>NZ_QRGQ01000029.1:0-5789 GCF_003367205.1 Arthrobacter sp. RT-1 | reverse complement strand
GGGCGGGTGTGTGCACGCGGCGTGGTCAGGGGCGAACAAGTACGTCCGTGACTGCACGAACGACGCTGACGACAAGAACGTGGACGTGCCCAAGGCCAGTGCGTCGCCGTCGTATGTTTTCCGGGTGAACCGTGACCTGGTGGTCCTGAACGATGTGAACTCGGGCAACGTGTGGCTGGTCAACCAGAACATGCAGCTCGTCAACAACTGGGACGACGTCATTCCGCCCAAAGAAACGTCGGACGACGCGGACAAGGACTCCGCCGACGAAGTCCAGCAGACCGTCCTGCCCGACCGCACCAAACCCAACAGCCCGCCCTCTGCAAAACCGGATGCCTTTGGTGTCCGCGCCGGCAAGACCACCATCCTGCCCGTGCTGGACAATGATACGGATCCGGACGGCGACATCCTCACCCTGCGACCGCCCGCCGAGGTTAAGTCCGGAACCCTTTCCACCATCTACGGCGACACCGGCTTCCAGGTCGCGGTGCCCGCCGACAAGACCGGAACAGACTCCTTCCAGTACACAGTGGACGACGGGCGCGGACTGTCAGGAACTGCCGACGTGGCACTGCGCATCGTTCCTGCCGGCGAAAATTCAGCGCCGCAGCAGAAACCAAACCGCGAAACCACGCTGGTGCTCCAGCAGGGCAAGGCGCTCACCCAGAACATCCTCCCCAACTGGATTGACCCCGACGGCGACGACCTCTTCGCGGAATCCGTGACCAGCCCGGACCCGCTGGACCAGGTCCGGATCAGGCCCGACGGGCAGCTCACCTTCCAGGACTCGGGAACAGCCCCCGGCCGCAAAGTCCTCACCGTCCGCATTTCCGACGGAAAAGCCACGGCCGAGGGACGGATTGCCGTTGACGTCCGCGCGCCGGGCGCACTGCCGCCCCTGGCCAACGCCGACCACGTCATCGCCGGGGCCGGCGCCGACACCGTGATCGCCCCGCTCAAGAACGACGTTGATCCGCAGGGCGGATCCCTGCGCCTGGCGCAGGCTACAACGGATGAGCAGTCAACAGCCACCATCGGGGCCGACCAGCAGACCTTCACCTTCAACTCCGAGGTGCTGGGGGCACACTACGTCTCCTACCTGGTGACCAACGGGCCGGCCAGCGCCCAGCAGTTGGTCCGCGTCGACGTCGTTCCAGGCAACGATGAGGGCGCACCGGTGGCGGTGCGCGACATCGCCCTGCTTCCCACCGGCGGCAGCGTGCTGGTGGATGTGCTGGGGAACGACTCCGACCCGTCGGGCGGCGTGCTGGTAGTCCAGTCCGTCACCGCGGACTCCGGCCTGCCGGTCAGCGTCTCCGTCCTGGACCATTCGGTGGTCCGCATGACGGATATCCGTGCCGAAGGCCAGCTGACCATGAAGTACACCATTTCCAATGGCCGCGCGTCCGCAGTGGGCGAGATCGCGGTGCTGCTGGTCCCGGCCCCCGCCAAACTCCAGCCGCCGCAGGCCAAGCCGGACGAGGCCACCGTACGCGCCGGGGACGTGGTGACCATCCCGGTCCTGGGCAATGACACTGACCCCAACGGCGGGAAACTGGCACTGGTTCCCGAACTTGCCCAGGAGCCCGATGCCGCGGACGGGCGGATGTTCGTATCCGGGGACACGCTGCGGTTCATTGCCGGCGAGACTCCCAAAACCGTCTACGCCATCTACAAGGTGCGGAATGACACCGGCCAGGTGGACTCCCAGCAGGTCACCATCCGGATCCAGGCCCGCGACGACGAACGCAACTCCCGGCCCGAGCCGCGGAACCTGACGGCCCGGGTTGTCTCCGGGATGACCGTGAAGATCCCGGTACCGCTGGACGGGATAGACGCGAACGGCGACTCCGTTCAGCTGATCGGCATCGACAAGGCCGCCGCGATGGGTACGGCCACCGTCAAGGACGGCTACCTCGAATTCACCGCCGCCGGCGACGCCGTAGGCACCGATACCTTCACCTACCGGGTCCGCGACCGCATCGGAGCCGAAAACACGGGAACCGTGATTGTGGGCATCGCCCCGCCGGAAGCCAACAACCAGAACCCCATCGCCGTGGAAGACTCCATCGATGTCCGGCCCGGGCGCAAAGTTGCGGTGGACGCGCTGGCCAACGACTCCGACCCCGACGGCGACCCCATCGCCCTGCTCGCCGGCTCGTTCGAGGCACTGCCCGAGCTCCAGGCGGAAGCCACCGAGGACTCCAAGGTACTCTTCACAGCCCCGTCGATTGCCGGCAACGCCGGCATCGGCTACCAAATCCAGGATGACAAGAAGGCAGGGGCCGGGGCTGCCATCCGGATCCGGATCAGTCCCGACGCCGAGCTCAAGCGTCCGGCCGCAAAGGATGACAGGGTTACGCCCTCGGAAACCCTCGGCAAGGCCGCTGTCGACGTCCCGGTCCTCAAGAACGACTCCGATGCCGACGGCGTCGCCGCGGACCTGAAGATCAGCCTCCCGGACGGCAACCCGAACGCGCGGGACGGGGGCTCCGGCAACGTATTGGTGACCCTCACACCGGAGGACCAGCTGATTCCCTATACCGTCACGGATGTTGACGGCCTGAGTTCGACCGCCGTTATGTGGATCCCCGGACAGGGAGCCCAACACCCCAGCCTGTCGAGGACCGACATCGTCGAAGTGATGGCTGGCAAGGACGTCACCCTCGACCTCATCGACTACGTCCGGGTACGCGACGGGAAGCGGCCGCGCATCACCGTGGCAGACTCCGTCAAGGTCCAGGGTGCTTCGCCCGAAAACGTTATTGCCGCAGACGGGACCGCGCTCCGCTACGCCGCCAAGGCCGACTACGTGGGCCCGGGGTCCCTGACCTTCGAAGTCACGGACGGCAACGGACCGGACGACCCCCAGGGCCTGAAGTCCACCCTTGTCATCATGACCAGGGTGATACCGGACCCCAACGCCAACCACCCGCCCACCTTCAGCGGTGCTGCACTGGATGTACCCAAGGCCGAAACAGCCCGGCTCGACCTCGGGCCGCTCGCTGCGGATGTTGATGAACAGGACAAGGGCAACCTGAAGTTTGAGCTGGACGGCGGTCTGCCCGCCGGATTCTCGGCCTCCGTGAACGGTTCCATCCTCGAAGTCAGGGCCGAAACGTCGGTAGCGGCCGGGTTTACCGGAAACATCCCCGTCCGGGTCACCGACGGCAGGTCTCCGGCGGTGAAAGCAAACATCTCCGCACGGCACGTAGCCTCCAACAGGCCCATGCCCGTGGCCAACGACGACGTCGTCGAAAAAGCGAACGCGGGCAAGACGGAAACCGTCAACGTCCTGGGCAACGACGGAAACCCGTTCGACGATGCACCGCTGAAAATAGTTGCCGCGGGAGTGGAAACGGGATCTGCGGCGGGACAACCAACATTCGACGGTGACTCCGTCACGGTGACCCCGGCACCGGGCTTCAAAGGCGTGATGGTGGTCCGCTACACGGTGGTGGACAAGACCGGCGACGTTTCACGGCAGGCAACCGGCCGCCTGCGGCTGACCGTCCGTGACGTGCCGGACGCGCCCTCTGCCCCCTCCGCCACGGACGTCCGCAGCCGGACAACCGTCCTCAAGTGGGCGCCGCCGTCGGACAATGGCGCCGCCATCACCGGCTACCGCGTGGAATCCAACACCGGCTTTTCGCAGGCGTGCCCCACCACCACCTGCACACTCTCCGGGCTGACCAACGACGTCAAATACGTCTTCACCGTCATCGCCGAGAACGAAGTGGGCAAATCCCGGCCGTCGGCAGCCTCGAACGAGATCCGGCCGGATGAAAAGCCCTCCCCTCCGGACGCGCCGTTAGTCAAAGCCGGCGACAGGAACATGGTCATCAACTGGCCTGCCGCCAAGACGGAGGGCTCCGCGGTCAAGCACTACAACCTGGAGATCTCGCCGCCGCCTTCCAACGGCATCGCCGTCAAGAATGAGGTGGCCGGCCTGAACTACACGTGGACCGGCCTCACGAACGGCGTCAAATACCGGGTCCGCGCGCAGGCCGTCAACGAACTTGGCCCCTCCGAATGGAGCATCTACTCCGTAGAGGACAACCCTGCCGGTGTCCCGGCCGCCCCCGCTGCACCCACCACGGCTGTTGCCTCCGCGGTGGGCAGCGAAAACCAGATCAGGGTGGACTGGGCCGACCCCGACACCAACGGTGATCCCATCCGGAACTACTACGTCACCATGAACGGCGGGGGCGCAGCCCCACAGACCCAGGTGGTGGCCGGGACAGGCCGCACTGCCGTGTTCCGGGCACAGAACTCCGAGACGGCCTACACCTTTACCGTCCAGGCCGAAAACAAGGCCGGCAAGGGCGCCGCCAGCCCACCCTCGGCCCCCCGGCGCGCCACCGGAAAACTCGCCCAGGTTTCCGGCGTCAGCGCGACGCCCGCCAATACAAACGGCGCCGGCCGGCAGGTCACCATCCAGTTCAACAGGCTCACGGACGCCCAGCGCAACGGTTCCCGCGCCGAGGAAGTCAGCTACCGCTACTCTGCGGGAGGACAAACCGGACCCATCAGCCCCGGCGAAACCGTGGGCGGATTCACCAACGGCCAGGACATCGCCGTTACCGTCACCGCGGTCTCCACCGTGGCGCCGAGCTCTGACGCCAGTGCACCCGCCAGGGTCACGCCGTACGGCTCACCGGGCACACCCTCCGCCAGCGGCACCAACGGACAGCTCAATGACCAGACCGTAACCCTGAGCTGGTCATCGCCCTCCACGTCCACCAATGACGTCGCGGAAACCCGGATCCTCATCAGTGGAGGCGGCTGGGAGAGTGTTGCCCCCTCCGGCAGCAGGACGATCAACACAGGTGGCTGGGAACAGCAGCGCACCATCACCGTGCAGACGTTCAACTCCCTGGGCACCGGCAGCGCCCAGGTCAGCGCCACCGCCACCTCCGGCAAGCGCGGCGAATGGACCACCCGGCTGAGTTCCGCAGACCCGGCTTTTGTACGGTCCTGCACCTACACCCTGGGCGGGGCGAACTACCGGCCGGCACCCTACTATGACTGCGACGGCATCAACGCGCACCGGCCGCCGTGGCTGTACGTTGCCGACAACCACACTCTGGTGGTCCGCTGCTACATCATCCAGAGCGACCACTGGACCCCCAACCCGATTCGCGCCTGGTACCGGATCGAGGCAGGCTCTGCCAGCAACGTGGGCCGCTACGTTGTGGCTGGTTCCACCACCCTGGGCGAGCCGGGAAATGCCGGGGTGCCGCCGTGCTGACAGCCTGGCAGAGAGATGCTGCAGGCCGGACCCGGGGGGAGACCTCCCCATCGCGGGCTTACTGCCCCTTGGGTAGGCTTGCCCGGGGAACGGAGAGTCCAATACCGGGTACTCCGATGTGTCGGCCTGGGGGCCACCGCCAAACCTTGAGGGAAAAATCGCTGTGACACGTCTGCTGGGGAAACTTGGATTGAAACGGCGCCACAAAAAGATCGTCACCGGCACTGCCTTTGGTGCCGCAGTGGCTGTTGTGGTGACCGGGGCAGTGCTCTATCCGGGGTTCAAGACCACTGAGGTGGAGTTGAACGACGGCGGTGTGTGGGTGGTCTCGAAGTCCAAGAATGCGGTGGGCCGGCTGAACTACCCGTCGCGGGTCCTGGATGGTGCTGTGACGCCGGCGTCCACGACGTTCGACATTTTGCAGGACGCGGGGGAGGTGTTTGTGGATGATGAGTCTGGTTCGACGTTGAATCAGGTGTCGCCGGCGAACATGCGCCTGGGTGGGGATAAGCAGTTGCCGGGGGCTGCTGATGTGAGT
>NZ_QRGQ01000028.1:0-14536 GCF_003367205.1 Arthrobacter sp. RT-1 | reverse complement strand
GGTGCCGAAGATGACGAAGTAGGTGCCGACGATGAGGAAGATGACCAGGGCGGCGACCTTGATCAGGGCGAACCAGAATTCCATTTCGCCAAAGACCTTGACCGAGACCAGGTTCAGGGCCAGGACCACGACCAGGGCGATCAGGGCCCAAGCCCATTGCGGGACCGCTGCCATCCAGGGGATGTAGTTGCCGAAGAAGTTCATGTACAGGGCCGCGGCGGTGATGTCCACGATGGTGGTGGTGGCCCAGTTGATCCAGTAGAACCAGCCGGAGACGAACGCGGCTTTTTCGCCGAAGAATTCCCGGGCGTAGGAGACGAACGAGCCCGAGGAGGGCCGGTGCAGGACCAGTTCGCCCAGGGCCCGCAGGATCAGGAACGCGAAGAACCCGCAGACCGCGTACGCGATGACCAGCGACGGGCCCGCGGCGTTCAGCCGCCCGCCGGCGCCCAGGAACAGGCCCGTACCGATCGCACCGCCGATCGCGATCATCTGGATCTGCCGCGGTTTGAGGTTCTTGTGGTAACCCTTGTCCTCGGCATGCAACGCCGACTCGGAAGCATGGGCGTGGCCGCCGTCAAGCTGGGAAATCTCAACCTCGTCATTGGGGTTGTTGGGCATGGGTGATCCTTTCGATACGGAGAAGATCCTGCTGGTTGGGGAAAGAAGCTGTGGGGAGTGCAGCGGGGGGGAACGCTAGAAGACGGACCAGCCGGTGCGGTCCGAAAGATCAGCCAGGGCCGCGGTGCCGGCCAGGGAATTGCCCTTGGCGTCCAGGCGCGGGCTCCAGACGCAGATGGCGCACTGGCCCGGGACGATGACCAGGACACCGCCGCCCACGCCGCTTTTGCCGGGCAGGCCCACCCGGTAGGCGAACTCGCCGGCGGCGTCGTACATGCCGCAGGTGAGCATGATGGACCCGATCCGTTTCGCCTCGCTCCTGGACAGGACGGTGCCTTGCGTGCCCTGGCCGTTGTTGGCAAGGAACAGTCCGGCCCTGGCCAGTTCAACGCAGGTCATCATGATGGAGCACTGCCGGACATAGTTGTGGACCACGGCTTCGGCCGGGCGCCGAAGGTTGCCGAAGTCCTTCAGGAAGTGGGCCAGGGCGAGGTTGCGGCTGCTGCGGGCCAGCTCGCTGGCCGCGGCAGCCTCGTCGATAAAGGGTCCCGCTGCCCCGGACCCTGCCATTCCGGAAACTGCCTGGCGGTTCCCCGCCTGTTCGGTGGCGAACCGCAGAAGCTGCGTGGCGGCGTCGGACGTTTCTTCCATCAGGTGGTCGGTAACCACCAGCGCGCCCGCGTTGATGAAGGGATTGCGCGGGATGCCGTGCTCAACCTCCAGCTGCACCAGGGAGTTGAAGGATGTCCCGGACGGTTCGCGCAGGACCCGGGACCAGAGGCTTCCCGGGCTGCTCCCCTGGAGCGCCATGGCGAGCGTAAAAACCTTGGAGATGCTCTGGATGGAGAAGGGGACGTGCGCGTCGCCGGAGCTGAAGACTTCGCCGCCGGTGGTGGCAACGGCTATCCCGAAGCTGTCGAAAGGCACTTTCGCCAGGAACGGGATGTTGGTGGGGACAGTGCCGGACTCCTGCCGGGGGCGGTGGCTGCGGACGATGTCATCGAGCAGCGGGCCCAGGGGCGGTGCCTCGAGAAGTGTGGTCATTTCCTGCCTGAACGATCGTTGTGCGCAGCGGCCCATTCCTGGAGGTGGAGCATGGCCACCAGCGCGTCGCGTGGGTTGCCGAAGTCCAGGCCTGTGGAGCGGGCGGCCTTGCTGACGCGGTAGTAGACGGTGTTTTTGTGAAGGGCCAGGCGCCGTGCGCACTCGGCAACGTCGAACGATGCCTCGAAGTACACCCGCAGGGTTTCGGCGAGCTCGGCGTCCCCCTGGAGCAGCGCCGCCAGGCTGCGGTGGCGGAAGGGCGAGGACATGAAGTTCGTGACGGCTTCGCGGAACAGGATTTCGCCTTCAAAGTCGTCCACGGTTGCCACGGCGGCGTCCGGCGACGTCGCAACGCAGGCCAGCAGGGCCTCGGTGATGCGGGTGGCCGAGTGGATGGTGAGCAGGTTCGGCACCACGGGGCTGATGGCCGTGAACGGACTGATGCCCAGATGCTTGCGGGCGTCGCGGACGATGGCCTCGGCAAGCGTGCGCAGCCCCGGTTCCACGGCTGCCGACTGCAGGCCCGGGACGATGACGGCAGTGTCCCCGTTGAACTGTCCGACGACGGCGGACGCCTTGTAGGCAGCGGCGTGGATGGAGGCGAGGTTGGCAAGTTCGCCGTGCTTGAGTGCGGCGTCGTCGGCCTGGGACTGCGCGTCGGACATGCCGATCAGGATCAGCGCGGCTGGGTGCTCCGCCGGGATCTTTTCGCTGTGGGCGCTGGCTGCCGCCTCTGCCGGACCGGACAGGATCCGGACAATGCGGTCTTCGCGCATGTGCACCGACTGCTGGTTGCGGTAGCGGATCAGTTCGGCCGAAACGCGGGCGGCGGACCCGGTGAGGACATAGTCGACGTCCGGCCCGAAGCCGTCCCCGGTTTCCTGCAGCCAGATGTAGCCCATGATCCGCTCCCCGGCGAAGAGCGTGATGGCAACCCGTTCCCGCAGCCCGTCCTGCGGGCGTGCCGGAACACGGACCGGCAGCCGGGTGCGGTGAAGTTCGCGGTAAGCGCCAAGGTCCTTGAGCAGCAGCTCGTATTTCCGCGGCCCGCGCCGGGCCAGGATGGAGGCTTTCCGCAGCTCGTCGATGTCGTTCGAGACGGTGGAGTAGGCCAGGACCTTGTTGGCGGCATCCTCGATGACCACGTGGCTTGAGGTCAGCCGGGCCGTGGTCTGGGCGATGGCAAAAAGGTCCTCTTCCAGCAGCGTGAGGACTTCGCTCTGGTAGCTGGGCGGCTGGATGCGGTCCTTGGCGATGGACAGCAGCCGGTCCCAGTCGGCTCCCGGATCCACCAGGAGCAGCCCGGTACCGGCGGTCTGGAGCAGTTCTTCGGCTTCGGCGAGGTCTTCGCGGCTGCCCTTGACGGCAACCACTGGCGGCGGGTTCCGCAGGAGCCTGCGGAGCGCGGGCAACGCGGAACGGCCCCGCACGCCGATCAGGAGGACAAAGGCCCCACCGGCGTCGGCGGTTTCATCGTCGGCGTCCAGGATCAGGAACCGTTCGATGGCAGCGCCGGCCGGGCCTGGCCGCAGGATGAGGCTGGCGAAACCCAGGGGGAGATCCGAGAGGATGTCGTCCACCGTAACCGCGGCCATGGGGTTCCTTTTGCGCTCGATCCGTCCGGACGGCTCTGTCCGGTCACATCATGGTATCCAGCGAGGAGGGGCTTAAATATGGAACCCGGTCCAACTCGGGCGGCCGTTCTTTGGTCGGCGTTCCGAGGAACCGGGTTCCGTACCTGGGGTTGAAAAAAGCGCATGTCAGAGCATGCAGGTCAGAGCAAACAGCTCAGATCCAAGCAGGTGCCGCGGGCACCGGTGTGACCGGGCCGCCGTTGTGCCAAGCGGAGGTCCCGGCTGTGCCGCGGCCGGTGGCCCACTGCGCGATGGCGGCGAGGGGGCCGGAGACCACCAGGGGTGAGGCGGACGCGGCATCCCCGAACAACAGTGCGGCGGGCTGTCCGGTGACTTCCACCCTCAGGCCTCGGTCCGTGCCGCGGGTGGCCCAGGCTCCGGTGACGTCCTGGAGGAGCCGTGCCAGGACGGGTTCCGGGATCTCGGCGAAGGAGGCACCGTTGTCCAGGTCGACGGCGTGGAGCCAGACTTCGCGGGTTCGCATCCAGACGGTTTCCTCGGCAGCAACAATCCTTCCCTGGGCGGTTTTGACCTTGTGATGCCAGGCGTCGGCGGGCAGGTCGCGCCATTCGACGTTCAGGTGGATGGCGGAGTGGTCGAAGAGGTTCCGCAGCGCGATGGGGCTGAGTGTGGAGCCAAAAGCGATCTCGTGGTTCCGGGCCTCCGGGGAGGCATACATTGGAGTCTCCACCCCGGTGGCCGCCCACTCAGTCAGCCTGGCGATGGCGCGCGCGTTGTAGCCCACATGTGCCACGACGTGCCGGCGGGTCCAGCCCGGCAGCAGCGATGCGCCGTCCAGGTCCGCGTCGGAAAGCTCGTTGAGCTTGCGGGCGAAGAACGCGGTGCCCCGGCGCACCTGGAGCAGTGCGTCCAGGAGCGCCGGGTCCTTCGTCTGGTCGTGGCGGGCTGCCATCAGGCTTCCTTGACCACGCGGTTGGTCAGCTGTCCCAGTCCGTCAATGGTCGTGACCAGGACCTGGCCTTCTTGCAGGTAGCGCTTGGGGTCCTGCGCGTGCCCGACGCCGCCGGGGGTGCCGGTGGCGATGACGTCGCCGGGGTTCAGCGTGATGATGGTGGAGATGTAGGACACCAGGAATTCGGGGGTGAACACCAGGTCCGAGGTGGGGGTGGACTGCTGGACGTCGCCGTCCACCGCGGAGGTCATGAGCGGGCCGGGGGTGAATTCGTCCTTGGTGACCAGGGCGGGGCCGAAGGGGGTGGACTTCTCCCAGGTCTTGCCCTGCAGCCACTGGATGGTGCGGAACTGGTAGTCCCGCATGCTGATGTCGTTCAGGACGGCGTAGCCGGCGATGTGGTCCGCGGCGTCGGCTTCGCTGATCCGGCGGCCCTGCTTGCCGATGACGACGGCGAGTTCGGCTTCCCAGTCCACGGTGTCTGATTCCTGCGGCAGGGCCAGGTCGTCGTTGGGCCCGATCAGGGATTCGGCGTACTTGGCGAACAGGGTGGGGTATTCGGGGACTTCGCGGGCCATTTCCTTGATGTGGTTGCGGTAGTTGTGGCCCACGCAGATGATCTTCCCGGGGAAGGGCACGACGGCGGCGAGGTCGGCGCCGTCGAGGGCGTGCGTTGCACCGTTGGCGGCCGTCGCCGTGGTTTCCCAGGCGGGGTCCTGGAGCAGTGCTCCGACGTCGCCGAACCCGGAAATTTCGGTGAGGGTGTCGCCGTCCTGGCGGACCGCCGTCGTGCCTTCGGAAGTGCGGAGGGTGAGGAGTCTCATTACTTGGTGCGTCCTTCGATGTAGGTGCGGTTGAAGTTCAGGCGTTCAAAGATAGGGGCGTCGCTGAAGCGGAAGAGGTCGAATTCGGTGCCGGCCTGCAGGGACCATTCCTGCCAGGAGGGGACGACGAACAGGTCGCCCTTGGAAAGGTTTTTGGTTTCGCCGTTGAGCACCACGGTGCCGGTGCCTTCGAAGACCTGCCAGACGCTGGACCCCACCTCGCGGAGGGGTTCGGTGGCGGCGCCGGCGCGCAGGCGGTGGAACTCGGCGCGGATGGTGGGCATCACGTCCCCGCCGGTGGTGGGGTTGGTGTAGCGGACGGCGGCGTGGCCCTGGGACACGGTGGCGGGGTGGCCCTCGTCCTCCAGCAGGAGCTGTTCGCGGAGCGCGGCGTCCGTGTGCTCCCACCGGTAGGCGGCGATGGGGGAGTTGGTGGTGTCATCCAGGCCGGAGAGCGGGCGCAGGCCGGGGTGGGCCCAGAGCCGTTCGGAGCGGGAGATGTCCGGGGTGGCTTCGTCGGTCACGCGCTCGGTGCCGAACTCGAAGAACCCGGCGTCCGTGTAGTGGACGAACGGGATGTCCAAGCCGTCGATCCAGGCCATGGGCTGGTCTGTGTCGTTGTGGTGGCCGTGGAAGTTCCAGCCCGGCGTCAGCAGGAAGTCCCCGCGGCGCATGGCCACCGGGTCCCCGTTCACCACGGTCCACACGCCTTCGCCCTCAACGACGAAGCGGAAGGCGTTCTGCGAGTGCCGGTGCTCCGGGGCGGTCTCATGGGCGCCGAGATACTGGATGGCGGCCCACAGCGTGGGGGTTGCGTAGGGGGTGTTGCCCAGGCCCGGGTTGGCGAGGGCAATGGCCCGGCGTTCTCCGCCCCGGCCCACGGGCACCAGGTCACCGGCGCGGGCTGCAAGCGGGTAGAGGTCGCTCCACCGCCACACATGGGGCACAGCCTTTGGCGACGGGACCATCGGCATCAGGTCCGCGATTTCTGTCCACAAGGGGATCAGGTTTTCCCGGTCGAAGTCCTTGTAGAGCTGCTCAAGCTGGGCAGCCTCTTCGGGAGTGGGATCCGGAAGGGACATCCCCTGGGCTACGGACTCGTGCGTGTGGTTTTCAGCGCTGATGGACACGGTGGCCTTCTCCTTGCATGCGGACTGGTTGCGGCGTGCATTCGACACTAAGGAGAGCGGAGTGTGATCCCCATCTAATTCTGGTGTGCAGAAGTTATTGTGGGGACGAGACCTGCTTAGGTCCGGGCGGCGGGGTCCACCGGATTGGCCGCGATGTCGATCTCCAGCTGCCTCCGGGTTTCCATCATCACCGCAACGAGGCCGGCATCGAACAGGCGGCGGAACCTGGCCACCGGGGTTGCGACGCTGATGGCGCCCACCACATTGCCCCGGCCGTTGTGGAGGGCCACACCGAATGCGCTGATCCCCTCCTCGGTGCCTTCGAAGTTCGCCGCGAACCCGTTGTTCCTGATGGTTTCCAGCTCGCGCAGGAAGCCGGGATATTCGTCGTCCGGAATGTTGTCGCCGCCGATCTCCGCATTGGGGCTGCGGAACAGCTGTTCGAGCATTGCCGGATCCAGTTCGGCCAGCATCGCCTTCCCGCCCGAGGCCTTGTTGGCCGGCATAACTGTTCCCTGGCGGTCGCCCACCCGCAGCGCGTTGGTGCCTTCCACGGTGTCCAGGAAACGCACTTTGGTTCCCACCCTGATCATCAGGTTCACGGTTTCGCTGGTCCGGGAGCTGAGCAGCTCCATGTGCGGCCGGGCCAGTTCACGCAGCGGCCGGGTCCAGTTGACGCCCGCCGGGCCTGCGCCCATCGCCGGACCGGGAACGTAACGCCGCGTTTCGTCCTGCACCGCAAACCCCCGGTACACCAGCATGGCCAGCAGCCGGTGGGCGGTGGACGGCGCCACTTTCAGTTCTTCGGCGGCGTCCTTGAGCCGGAGGCTGCCGACGTCGCGCAGGAGCTGGAGGAGCTGCAGGGCGTTGTCCACGGCCTCGATGGGGTACGTGGGCATCCGGCGGGCCGGAAGATTCTGCATGCCAGAATCTTATAGGCGGTGCGGGGGAGCGGCCAGCACAGTAGTGGGATGAATCACACACCTTCCGCTGCAGTGCCGCAGCGCCCATCTGCGGGCACCATACCCGCCGGCACGGGTCCCGGGACTGCAGGCTCCGGGCCGGCCGCGTTTCCCAGGCGTTCTGTCATGGCCGTCCTGGTCTGCTGGCTGTTGGTCGTCTTCGACGGCTACGACCTCATCGTCTACGGGACAGTGCAGGGATCCCTGATCAACGACACCGATTGGGGCCTGACCAAAGCCACGGCGGGGACCGTCGGGTCCATGGCCTTCATCGGCATGATGATCGGTGCAATCTTCGCCGGCCGGATGTCCGACAGCTGGGGCCGGCGGCGGACCATCCTCGGGTGCGCGGTGGTTTTCTCCGTGTTCACCATCCTGTGCGCCTTCGCCCCGAACGCTCCGGTGTTCGGCGGCCTGCGACTCCTCGCAGGAATAGGACTGGGCGGCCTGGTGCCTTCCGCCAACGCGCTGGTGGCTGAACTGGTGCCGGCAAAGTGGCGGTCCACCATTGCCACCCTCATGATGTCCGGTGTCCCCATCGGCGGGTCCATCGCGGCCCTGGTGGGCATCCCGCTCATTCCCGCCTTCGGCTGGCCCATCATGTTCCTGGTGGCCGTCCTCGCGCTGGTGGTGGTCATTCCGCTGGGCCTGCGCTACCTGCCGGAGACACTGCCGCCGGCGGTAACTGGCGTAGCCGGGGAAACCGAAACCGCCGGGAACGGTGCCGGCAAGGAGCCCGTCGGCTTCGGATCCCTGCTCCGTGCACCGTTCATCGGCATGAGCGTGCTGTATGCCATCGCGACGCTCGTGACGCTGTTCGCCTGGTACGGGCTGGGGACGTGGCTGCCGAACCTCATGCAGCTTGCGGGCTACAACCTGGGCTCCGCCCTGACGTTCGCGCTGGCGCTGAACCTCGGAGCGGTGGCCGGTTCGGTGATCACCGCCTGGGCGGGCACCCGCTTCGGACCCATACCCACGGCCATCGCGGCAGCCGCCGTCGCCGCCGCCGGACTGCTGGTCCTGGTCACAGGGCCGCCGGTCGCCGTCGTCTATCTCATGCTGGTGCTCGCCGGGGTGGGAACGCATGGCACCCAATGCCTCATCATCGCCGCGGTGGCCAGCCACTATCCGGCGCACCTGCGGGGCACGGCACTTGGCTGGGCACTCGGCGTCGGCCGGATCGGCGCCGTCGCCGCCCCGCAGGTGGGCGGGCTGCTGCTCGCAGCGGGCCTGGGCGTCAACTCAAACTTCCTGGCATTTGCCGGGGCAGCCGCCGCAGCAGCCGTACTGCTCGGAATCATCGGCACCAAAATCGCATCGACCACCAAAGCAGTAGGAGTTTCACAATGACCAACATCAAAGCGTCCACCGATGTCCTGGTAGTGGGCGGTGGCATGGCCGGGCTTGCCGGGGCGCTCGCCCTGAAGGAGAACGGCGCCGACGTCACCCTGGTGGAGGTGGCCCCCGCCTTCGGCGAAGTTGGCGCCGGACTCCAGATGGCACCCAACGCCTCGCGGGTGCTCAAGCGCTGGGGCCTGCTGGAGAAGGCCCTGGAGATCGGCGTGCAGCCCAAGCACCTGGTGTTCCGCGACGCCGTCACCGGCGAGGAACTGACCCGCCAGACCCTCGGCGGTGAATTTGAGGAGCGCTACGGAGCCCCCTACGTGGTGATCCACCGCAGCGACCTGCACCGGATTCTGCTCGAAGCCTGCCAGGCAGCCGGTGTCACCCTGGTCAACGACGTCCTGGTCCAGAAGGTGGAGACCGACGGCGGCAAGGCCCGGGCCTACACCGCCGCCGGCGCAGTGTATGAGGCAGACGCAGTCCTGGCAGCAGACGGCCTGAAGTCCACCCTCCGTGGCACCGTGGCCAATGACGGTCCCGTCTCGTCGGCCTACGTTGCCTACCGCGGAACTGTGCCCATCACGTCCGAGACCCTCGCCGCGGACCTCGAGGACGTCATTGTCTACCTCGGGCCGAACTGCCACCTTGTCCAGTACCCGCTGCGCAAGGGCGAGCTGCTGAACACCGTGGCGGTCTTCAAGTCCGCCTCGTTCGAGCGCGGTGAAGAACAGTACGGGGGCGTTGACGAGCTTGAGGCCGCCTACGCCGGCTGCGTGCCCGCCGTGCAGGAAGCCCTGAAGAACCTGGCCACCGGCATCCGCTGGCCGATGTATGACCGGGATCCGATCGAAAACTGGGTTGCCGGCCGGATGGCACTCATCGGGGACGCGGCGCACCCGATGCTCCAGTACCTGGCGCAGGGTGCATGCCAGGCCCTCGAGGATGCAGCGGTCCTGCAGGACACTACCCGCGGCAGCGTCTTCACCGCCGACGGCATTGACGCAAGTGCGTGGGAGACTGCCTTCCGCGATTTCAACGAGGCCCGCGCAGCCAGGACTGCCCGGGTCCAGCAGACCGCCCGGATCTGGGGCGAGTCCTGGCACGTGGACGGCGTGGCCCGGGTGCTGCGGAACATGCTGTTCCAGAGCCGCGGCGACAACAACTTCCAGTACAACGACTGGCTGTACGGCCGCGGCGAGCCGGGCACCCCGGCTGCGGTTCCCGGCCAGGCGCCCGCCCACGCGGTCCTGGCAAAAGCCTAAGCAGCAGGTCAGGAAGGCCAGCGGCCGACGGCGGGTGCTTCCCGCCGTCGGCCGCTCTGCCGTGCGCGGGGCTGGTAAGCCGTCCTGGAAAGGTTCGCGCCGGGCTCTCCTATGCTTGAAGGATGCGCCAGTCCACGCCCCCTCACGAAGAAGCAGCGCCGCTGGACCACCGGCCACTGGCGGTGGCGGTCCTCGACATCTCCTTTGAGGTACGGCGGAAATCCCATGAGGGGACCGGGGTGCTGCCCTTGTCCAGTGGGGTGCTTGACGTCATCCGCGTCATCGAGCGGCATCCTGGAATCACGGTGGCGGACGTCGCCGCCCGCCTGGGCCGGCAGTTGAGCAACGTCAGCGCGCAACTGCGCGAACTGGTGGCACTCGGGCTGGTCACCCGGACGCGCGATGCCTCAGACAAGAGGTACGTTGCCCTGCATCCCACGCCCGAAGCCGTCCGGATCAAGGCTCTCCTGGAGGGGGCCTGGGCCAATACCCTCGCCGCGGCCAGCAGCAGGCTGCTGCCCGCGGAGCGTGAGCAGCTCATGGCCGCAGCTCCCGTGCTGGAGCGCCTGGCGTCCCTGCTGGCCGAGCCGGAGTAACCGGAATAACACCGAATCCGCTCAGCACTCCGCCGCCAAACACTTATACTTATGTAAGTATTAGTGAAATAGAAAATGGAGACGCGCGTGGCTACACCGTTAGCACCGGCTGAGGTTCAGCCTCGGAGCAAGGAAAAAGGGAAGTGGTGGGCGCTGGTTTTCCTTGCGCTTGCCCAGTTCATGGTGGTTCTGGACGGCACGATCGTTAACCTGGCGTTGCCCCGCCTGCAGGTGGAGATGGGCATCAGCGACTCCACCCGCTCGTGGGTGGTGACTGCATACGCACTCGCGCTGGGAGCGTTCCTGCTGCTGGGCGGACGGATCGCGGACTTCTGGGGGCGGAAGCGCACCTTCATCCTGGCAGCGGCCGGGTTCGCCGCAGCGTCCCTCCTGGGCGGAATCGCCCAGCAGCCGTGGGAGCTCATCGGAGCGCGGGCCCTGCAAGGGCTGTTCGCGGCACTTTTGGCACCTGCGGCCCTGGCGCTGTTGACCGTTTCCTTCCCGGGCGGGAAGGAGCGCGGGACTGCCTTTGCCATCTTCGGCTCCATCAGTGGTGTGGGGGCAGCCGTGGGCGTCCTGCTGGGCGGCTTCCTGACGGACTATGTCTCCTGGCGCTGGTGCTTCTTTATCAACGTCCCCATCGCAGTGGTTGCCCTGCTGGGCGTTGGGCGGCGGGTCAGCGAGAGCAGGGCAGGGGGCTCCACCAGGTACGACTGGCCGGGCGTCGTCCTGGCCGCGCTTGGCCTGGGCTCCCTCGTGTTTGGCTTCACCAACGCCGAGCATGGCTGGGGTGCACCGGAGGCGTGGGGCTTCATCCTGGCCGGTGTGGTGCTGATGGTGTTGTTCGTCGTCGTCGAAAAGAAGGTGCAGCACCCCTTGCTGCCCCTCCGCGTGGCAACGGAACGCAACCGGGCCGCGGCGTTCTGTGCCTCTTTCCTGGCCGGCGCCGTCCTCATCGGCGGCATCCTGTTCATCAACTACTACATCCAGATTGTGCTGGGGTTCGCCCCGTTCATCGCCGGCATCGCATCACTGCCCATGACCGTGGTACTGATCGTCACCGCAGGCATCGTCGCTCGGAACCTTCCGGTGCTGGGAGCGAAAATCCCCTCTGCCGTGGGCCCGGTGTTCATGGCCGCAGCCATGCTGTGGCTGACGCAGGTCACAGCAGACGGCAACTATGCCGTCACCATGCTGCCCGCACTGATTCTCCTGGGTATCGGCCTGGGCATGGTCTTCGTTCCCATGCAGAACCTTGCGCTCTTTGGCGTGGACAAGGACGACGCCGGCGTGGCGAGTGCCCTTGTCAACGCGTCCCAGCAGATCGGCGGCTCCCTGGGGATTGCCCTTTTCAGCACTATTGCCGCGGCGGTAACGGCCGCGGCAGGAGGCACGCAGCTGGCGGCCCTGTCAGCCGGCTACTCCGCCGTGTTCCTTTGGGCGGCAGGCCTGGCCATCCTGGCCGCGCCGATCGCCCTGCTGCTGATCGACATCAGCCGGACGACGTTCAGCGGCGCTGCTTCCTCCGACGCGCCGGCGGTCCACCTTTAGGCAAGCCCGCTCCGGCAACCCCTTGCCCAATCCAGACGCAGCAAGTGTCGTTGTGAGCCCTCGAAACGGCACGTGCTGCGATCCGCTTGGGACGTTCGTCGTTAGGATGGGGCGGTGACTGAACCCTTCGATGCTCGTCTCTAGGCCAGCCGCTTCCTGGGTGAGCTATTCGTTCATCGCCCGCATTCCGTATACCAGCTCGACCAACCCCTGGTCATACATTGTTGCGCTCTGAAGCTTCAGCACGTTCGGGTCCTGCCCGGACGGAAACACACTCCGGCCCGCGCCGATCGCAATCGGCATCACTACGAGCCTCACCGAGTCCACGACGCCCGCGGCCAGGAAAGTTTCTGCCAGGGTGAGGCTGCCCCAGACGACAATATCGCCGTCGGTCTCGCCCTTGATCCGCCTGATCGCTTCGATGGCGTCGCCGGATTCGACGGCGGCCTCCGCCATATCTCCCCATGACGCCTTTGCCAGGTGGCGGGAGAAAACGACGCGCCGGAGTCCGTTCAGCGACGGGGCGATGATCTCGTCCTTGGAGGCCGGGGTTGGCCAGTACTCGGCGAACTCCCGGTAGGTGTTTGCCCCGAGGACCATCGTGTCCACCGTCTTAAGCCACTCCAGCTGGCTGCGGTCGAACTCAGCGGTGCCCCCGTCCAGATATTCGTAGAAGGTGAACTGATTGTTGGCGTCTGCGGCGAAACCGTCGGCGCTGACGAAGTCCTGAATGATCAGTTGCCCCATGGCCTGTTCCTCGCTCCCGTGACGTCGTGGACTTTACGCCGGGGCTTGGAACCCATCAACCCCTCTGGGACAAAGCAAAAGGCCCGTTTCCCTGGTTGTCAGGGAAACGGGCCTTCTCATTGGCGGTGACGGTGGGATTTGAACCCACGTTGGCTTTTACACCAAACAACATTTCGAGTGTTGCACCTTCGGCCGCTCGGACACGTCACCAACCTCAATAGGCTACCGGAGCGAGGCGCACATCCCCAAAACGGGCGGTCAGGCGGGTGAGGCCCTGTGGCCGCTCGCATTGTCAGACCCCCGCGGGATGATGTTTTTATGGGAAGCGCAGCGGTGGTGAGGGCATTTGCGGATATCGATGCCGCCCTTGCCGTGCTGGCTGCTGAGGTGGCTGGGGCGGGTTTGGAGCCGTTTTCGGTGGCTGATCCGTTGCGTGGTTTGGCGGATGGGTGCCTGGACATCCTTGCCGGTGTTGCGGGGTGTGAGGCGCGGCTGGCCGGGTTGAAGGTCCAGGCTGTGGCGGCCTATGCAGAGAGCGACCGGGCGGTGGCGCCTGCCCTTGTATCAGCGCAGGCGCAGGAGATGGCGGTGGTCGCCGAGGTCGCGGGTGTGTTGACTATTGGTGCGCGGGCTGCCGGTGTGCTGCTGGAGCAGTCGCAGGTGCTGGCCAATGTTTTGCCGTTGACCTTGGCGGGGTTGCAGGACGGGAGCCTGTCGTGGGCGCACGCGAAGGCGATGGTGGAGGAAACCGCCACCCTGGATTCTGCCGGGGCCGCCGCGCTGGAGGCGCATTTCCTGGGCCCGGACGCACCTATTCCGGCTACCGCGCCGGCGCCGGGTGAGTTGGTGCCGCACCGGTTCCGGCACAAGGCCCGGACCTGGCGGGAACGCCACCACCCCGAATCCCTTGAGAAGCGCCACGTCAGGAGTGTTGCGGAGCGGCGGGTCGAACACCGTCCGGACATGGACGGGATGGCCTGGTTCCACGCCTACCTCCCTGCGGACACCGCCTCGGGGATGTGGAACCGCACCACCGCACTGGCCCGGGGGTTGCAGGGCCCGGACGAGTCCCGGACCCTGCCTCAGCTCTGCGCCGACATCTTCGCCGCCGCCGTCCTCAGCAACGGACAGAACGGGCGCAACGGGCAGAACGTACAGGATTCCGGCGGTACGGTTGCGGAGGTCCGCACTCCGCACGCGGAGGTCCTGGTGACGGTGCCCGTGTTCTCGCTCATGGGGCTGACGGATGAACCGGCCATGCTCGACGGCCACGGACCCATCCCGGCGTCGATGGCGCGGAAGCTGGTCGCGGACGGGGCTGGCTCGTTTTACCGGGTGCTGGTGGATCCGCGGGACGGGGCGCCGCTGGAGATCGGGCGCACCAGTTACCGGGTTACGAAGGCGATCCGACGTTGGCTGCGCTTGAGGGACGGGAAGTGCCCCTTCCCGGGCTGTTCCAACAACTCGTTGGACAACGAAGCGGACCATTTGTTGGCGTGGCATCACGGCGGAACTACCGGGATCAGCAATCTGGGCCAGCCCTGCCGCAAACACCACCGCCTCAGGCACACCAGTGGTTGGACACCCACCCCGGCCACCAAAAACGAACCACCCGGCTGGATCTCGCCATCAGGCCGAAGATACAAAAGCGAACACCAGGACTGGGAACCGCCACACTGGCCTCGAGGATGCCTGCCCGTGGAAAGAAGCCTTTTCGAAGAGGCGATACTGGAACGACTGTCCGCCTAGCGGTCGGCTCTGCCTAATACGAAAGTAGGGTGGGTTAGGCTGCGGTGGCTGGTGTGATGGTGACGTCGAAGCCGAGGCTGTTGAGTTTTTTGATGGCGTTGTTTTTGGCTTTGATCGGGTCCAGCCGGGTGAAGTGGTCCGTGCCGGGGTCGGCATAGC